>JBGCDP010000130.1:0-15749 GCA_045105475.1 Anaerolineae bacterium | reverse complement strand
GACCTAATCAGTAGCATGCTGACTGCAATTCGTGGCTTTGTTAATGACTCATTTAGTCCCGATAGCAATGATGATGAGCTACATGAAGTACAGTTTGGTGATGAAAGAATTATTTTAGAGAGCGGTACGGCTGCTTACATTGCGGCTGTAACCAATGGGGTCGAGCCAGATGGATTCCGTTCCTTATTGCGGACTCTTGTCAATGAACTACATATTCAATACAAAGAAGAGCTTCAAGAATTTGACGGTGACCAGAGCTCTCTACCTGACTTACGCTTGTCAATTACTCAATTTATTCAAACTTCAATTGGTGAACAAGCTGAAAATGCACCATCTACTGAGGATGAGCTTGTCAAAATCGCTTCTAAGAACCTGAGCGAACGGCGCTTAAAAATAGCGGCTATAGTTTTAGGCACACTACTTTTAGGATTTTGTCTTTTTTATGGTTGGTTGACCCTGCGTCTGCTTCCCTACGCGGTATCAGGCCCGCAACCAACCCCGCTGCCTATTGTGATGGAGGTTACCCGCATCGTTTTTGCCCCGACTTCGACCGCTGAGCCCACACTGCTTCCTACTGATACTCCTATTCCGACATTAACCACAATACCTTCGAACACTCCAACCTCAGCCCCCACAATGACATCGACTCCCAGCCCATCAGCCACGGCAACTCCAACCACATTACCAACGGGTACCGCGACATCGCTCTTTGCTGAACAATTGATTCTTGATAACCCCGTTTGGAGCCGTGAAACTCCAGACGAAAGCGCTCCTCAATATATAGCCATTCCCAGCGGCACGCCTATCGATGTCTTACAGACCTCCGGTGTGTGGTTAGAGATTAGTTGGGAAGATAGATTTCGCGGTCTAGTTACTGGATGGATCAAAGAGAATTGGGTTAAAATAGATAGTTAGGTTAGACTCGGACAGGTGTGATGAAAACAGTTCAAAAGAAAATATGTCTTCTCGGAGATTTTTCAGTCGGAAAAACAAGCCTTATTCGACAATTTGTTGAAGGGGTATTTGACGATAAATATCTCAGTACAATTGGGGTTAAAATCTCACGGAAGACGGTTGAAATTGCTGATAAAAATGCGATTGTCAAACTTTTGATCTGGGACCTTGCGGGTGGAGATGATTATAGCAAAGTGACATCAGGGTATTTAACTGGTGCTTCTGGTGTTTTGATGGTGTGTGATGTGACGCGAAAAAGCACACTATCAATGCTTGATATCTATTCCAAGCAGTTGGAAGCGGTAAGCAAAAAGAAAGTCCCTATCGTTATTTTGGTAAATAAGGTTGACTTGATTAAAAATCGAGAAATCGAAGATCAAGACATTATTGATATTGCCGAAAGATTAGGAGCCCCGTGGCTATTTTCCAGTGCAAAAACTGGTGAAGGGACGGAAAAGGGCTTTGCACTTCTTGCTTCTCAAACAATTTAAACTGCTCAACGTACACTCACGAGGTTTTCATCATGTCGTCACACTCCTCTTTTTTACCGCCAGAGTCTAGAGCTTTTGATCTGCTTGCCAAACGTGTCGGATATGCCTACATCAATCCTGATCATGTTATTGAATCAGCCACCGGTATTATTCAAAGCCTTTCATCTAATCCCGAAATTGAAATCGTTAATCAGCCTGTAACTGAAGCTTTTGAAGAGCTTTTTGGCTATGAAGAGATGCTCAATCAGCTGATGTCGGGTGAGGTGCCTTTTCTTACTCTGCAAGAGGTAAACCGGCATAAAGATGGTGGTGAAACAGATTATTATGACTTTAATCTTCACCCTGCTGATGAAGCCGATCCGGCTAAGGGCATTATATTCGTTGTTGAAAATACTTCTGAGCAAGGGCGATTGATGCAAAGCTTGGTTCAGCAGCGAAATGAGCTTAGGCTCACACAAGCAGAGTTGGCGAAAGCGAATAGAGAACTACATGGCTTAAATGAATTAAAATCGATATTTTTGTCGATGGCTGCCCATGACCTACGCTCCCCGCTTTCTGTGATTACAACCTATGCTGATGTGATGCTTGAGCCAAATGATCCGCCTATTTTTTCAACAGATTATGTGATGAACCGCATTCTTGAGCAGTCACTATGGTTGAATTCCCTAATTGATGATATTTTGAATTTAAACATGATCGAGCAGGGGAAGCTGCCTATCAATCGGCAAAGGATTGATATTCAATCTCCGATAGAAGATGTGGTTAATCAGTTTGGCCCAGTGCTTGTTACACGCAATATCACAATTCACTATATTCCTCAGGAAAAGCCGATATGGGTTGATGCTGATGTCAATCGGATCAAACAAATCGCTTTTAATCTTATTGGGAATAGTGCTAAATTTCTTAGTGAGTCGGGGAAAATTGCAATATCGATTGAAGCTGATGTGAAGAATAACCAAGTTGTTATCGCCTTTGCTGACGATGGCCCTGGCATATCAAAGCAGCAGCAAGAAAGACTTTTTCAGCTCTTTTACAGAACCCCAGGTGCTTCAAAATTCAACGGAACTGGGCTTGGATTGTATATTGTCAAGACGATAACAGAACTGCATGAAGGGAGTATTTCTGTTGAAAGTGCTGAGTGGGAAGGAACTACATTTTACCTGCGGCTTCCATTAGCTGTAGCATTAAATGATTAGCTAAGCTTGCATGTAAAGTTGGCGCCTCCAGTTTGAATATTTGCGTTTTAGCATGATTAATAATCCTTGGTGGTCTAAAATAGAGCTAAACTAGAATCTGAGGTATTTTTATGAGTGAAAATGTAGGGTTTATTGGCCTAGGTATCATGGGTAAAGGGATGGTCCTTAACCTGTTAAAAAATGACATTGATGTATGTGTGTGGAATCGATCTGCAGGAAAAGTAGAGGAGCTTGTAGCCGCGGGAGCAACGGCCGCCAGTAGCCCGGCCGACATTGCGTCTAAATCTGATCTAATCTTTATTTGTGTAAGCGATACGCCTGATGTTGAGGCGGTTGTGCTGGGTTCCAACGGTGTAATTGAGGGAGTTAAAGAAGGCTCTCTGGTTATCGATCATAGCACCATTTCTCCCCAAGCAACTAAAGAAATCGCTACAAAGCTAAATGAGAAAGGTGTGCATATGTTAGACGCACCGATTAGTGGTGGTAGTGAAGGCGCAGCCAAAGGGACTTTGAGCATTATGATCGGTGGGGAAGCTGATCAAATTGAGCGCGTACGGCCGCATCTTGAAGCGATGGGGAAAACAATCACCCATGTAGGTGGCCAAGGTGCTGGGCAAAGCGTCAAACTCGTTAATCAAATCTTAGTTGCAGGCACAATGGTCTCATTAGGGGAAGCGATGCTGTTTGCGCAGGCTAGCGGTTTAGACTTAGAGAAAACTTTAGATGCTGTTTCAGGTGGCGCAGCTGGAAGCTGGACCCTATCGAATCGTGGTCCTCAAGTGGCTAAGCGAGACTGGCGGCCGGGCTTCTCAATTGATCTGCAACAAAAAGATCTCCGCTTGGTTTTAGAATCGGCCGATCAAGTGGGGGTGCCCGCCTTAGCAACCGCCTTGGCCTTTAACTACTACCGCACCCTGCAAACGCTTGGCTTAGGTGGTGAAGGGAACCATGCTATTGTCAAAGCGATGGAGAACATGACCGGTATCAAAGTCGGAGAGTAGATTGCATCCGGATAAATAGAATAAAAAAAGGGCGCTGGTGAATTCACCAGCGCCCTTTTTTTATTTATCGATTTTTTTCTTGCGCCGTCTGCTCTTTCCTGCTGCTATAGGCTTTGGCTTTATAGCAATTGGAACCTCTGGAAGTTCTTCTTGGTTTACAAAGCCAGACATGACGATTTTCCGCATTTCGGCATCGATGACCGGATCTGTGACCAATGGCTCGTATGCCGCTAGGCGGCGATCAACTTCGGCCGTGGCACGTTCGATAAGGCTCGGTTTCCCTTTCAGTTCCCAGTTTTCTCGATTTAAGCGATCGATGACGGGGTCGGGGAGGTAAAGATGGGTGGGCCAATGCTCTGTCGTGTGATCGGCCGTAATCAGATGATCTTCACGCATGAGTTCTTCAACAATGCCGAGCGTTGGTAAATCCCCGGCCGGGCTAATTTCACGACAGAAGTGGAGAACCTGGCCGCAAAAGTCATTGTCTACAACGAGCTTGGGTAAGCTAAACGTGAGTACAAAATCGAGCATGCCTGGCCCAGAAACGGAATTAATGCCAGCCATCGCTGCTAAGAGGGCGGAGCCGAAGGTTTCTGCTCCAGCCTGAGCGTCTAAATCTTTGGTGTCGCTAAGAGCCATGTACCCTTGGGTTGGAATACCTAAATAATCACCAACGGCCGCATAGGCGACGTCTAGGTGAAGGGCTTCTATCGCAACCATCGGGGATGTAGCCGCCTTCATATGAAATGCGGCCGGGGCGCCACCAAATAGGATCGGGTGACCGGGCTTAATAATTTGCGCCATTACTAATCCTGCCAACACATCAACGGTGTGAAACACTGTTGCGCCGACCAGAGTAACCGGGGCGATAAGGCCCATCAGCGTAACAGGTACAATTTCAAGCGGAATACCGTATTCGATGCAGTCTAGTATGTTTTGACAGCTATCTTCACTGTAGCGAAAGTTGCCCGTGGCCGTAATCGTAAATACTGACATCGGCTTGTCAATGAGTTCCTGCCGATCATGGCGAAAAAGCTGCATCATTTCCCCCATGCGGGGGACCCCATCTTCCGTAAATGCACCAGAAACAATCGGCTTTTTCGAATTGATCAGGCTTAGATAAAGGCGCCATACGTCTGAGACTTGGGCTTCAATATCGTCGTTGGTCGAAAAGGCGGTAGCCAGGTGAGAGATGTGCTCTAACCCATCACATAGTCGAATATACTCGACGTAATCCTTCGTATTGGCCAAGCGGACCGTGTCCGTGCGGTGATCATGGATTTTAAGGCCGCTGGAGGCGGGTACAAAATGCACATTGTCGCCTGATAGGTTAGCATGTTGTTTGCCATCCCTGTCGTAAAGCTTGAATCCTTTTGGGCAGTCGGTGATGGCTTTGTCGATAACGTCGGCCGGAAAATAGACGCGCATCTTATCGTCTGCTTTTAGCCCTGCCTCGATTAGGCGTTGCCGCATGGCGCTGCTCCGAACTTCAATCCCTATTTTTCCAAGGATTTCTTTGGCTTCTGCCAGAATTTTTTCGATTAATTCAGTTGAGAGTATGTTGAGTGACGGTCGCATGGGGGGATTCTAGCCGTTTTGTCATTCTTTATCAGGTATTTGCAAAATACCATCACTTGAACCAGCCGCTGATAAAGAGGCTCTCTATCAACGACTGGATAAACCGACTATTTGTAGGCGGGTAAAGTGCCTACTATTTTGTCTGCTCAACTAAATTAGTCAGCGCTTCAATGATAATATCCGGCCGGTCCCGCGGGACCTCATGCGTGCTGTTATCAGCAAGAATATACTGACCTTGGCTTGATTGAGCAGCAAGAGTTTCGAGTGCTGCTAAATGCTCAGTGCTTAATTCAACAAACTCACTTTCATCCTCTGAGACTGATTCAGCCCCGATAATGACCAGTGGAATGTCAGGAATTTGCCCATTTGTCCGAATGTCTTGCAGGACGTCATCGTTTAGCCGATTGACGAACTCTTTAGTCGATGTTTCCCACCAGGCAGGTTCAGCCACAAAGCTGTAGTATATTTCTGGTTCTAGCGCATTTTCAGGGATAAAGGGGGCTGATGGAGCCATCTCTTCTGGGTCGAGCAAACGTACCACTCCCATACGCGCCATTAATCCAAAAAACTGAAAGATACCAACGGCTGATTGCTGCTGTTGGAGTAGTTCAGGACCAGAAATCTCATTATCAAATTCAGTTGCTGGGTCGACGAGAAGCATCCCTTTAATGAGATCCGGATTCTGTGCGGCCGCCAAGCGTGTTGACAAACCGGTGTATGAAAACCCACCCAAGATGATTGGACCATCAATTTCGGCCGCATCTAGTAGCATGATGACATCATCTGCAATTTCTTGGGGTGTACGGCCGTCGTTGGCCGGGTCGCTCCAGCCATAGCCAGCACGATCATAGGCACAAGTTTGGGTGATTTGACTGACCGCTGGCATAACTTCAGACCAACTGACAGACCAGCCACCTTGTCCTGCATCTAGTACGACAGTGGGGGAACCACTTCCTTCACAATGAATGTGCATCATTCGGCCGTCTACTTCAACCAATGTGCCGGGTGGTGGATACTTTTCCCGCTCTGCAGCAGATCCACGAGATTCATAGATGCAGCCGACTGCACCTAAAACGATAAATAATAAAACGATGGCTCCAATAATACGCAGGCTCCACCACAAACAACCTCGCCTTTTTTCCATTCTGATCTCCTTTTAGTTATATCGATACACAAGGTTGCACAGGCTCGATATATACGATTCAAATTGTAGGTGCTGTCATTTGCAAGAAGCAAAAATTCAGAGACTAAGCTATTGGGGGCCTTCTAAATTGAACACCCGCTGAAAATAACCATCAACCTTTTCCATAACCTCAAGCCTAGTTTCTTCACTTTCGATGCCTGCCAACGCCTTGGCTAAATACTTCTTATAGTCATATTGAGACTGCCGCTGAATTTGGATGCGTTGTGCCTGAGGTGATCCAGCACCATGCATTGATTCAGTCAGGTAGCCAACAGCGTTGCGCCCTAAGGTCATATTTTCGATGAGGCGCAAGATTCGCATACGATCTTCTGTTTTGATGTCTACCTTGCCTTTGAGGTATTTTTCAAGGAGGGGGCCGGTTTCATCCGAGCGAAAATCTTGTTCAGATGGCATGGTCACAACAAGGCCACCAGCTAGGTCTTGGGCCAACCGGCCGATTTCGTACGGCATTTTAGTGACATGGTGCTTGCATACATTTGCTAGCATATCATCGGGCAAAAAGGCCCCAGACTCTGTTGCAAACCCCTGATGCGAAGCAGCGATGCCTGTTGAATAGATTGTTTCATTTTGGTGAGTCATATCAACCAGCTTATCTTTGATGTGAGATGCTTTTTCAACACCGTTGTATTCAGCAATCGTGGCGGCCGCTCCGATAAGAACGTCTCCTACGCCTGATTTGCAGACATAGCTACGACGATGGTAGCTTGTGAAACGCTCAACCAGCATCGCCGCATAATCATGCTCTCCATCCATGAAGATGAGTTCATTTGGGATAAAGACGTTCTCAAAGATGACCATCGCTTCTTGGCCCCCATAGCGTGCATTGCCAACGTCAATGGTGCCATCTTCCATTGAGCGGGTGTCGCACGACTGTCGACCGTAGATGTATGTGATGCCTTCTGCTTCGACAGGCACAGCTCCCACAATGGCAAAATCTTTGTCATCTGGTCCAAGGCGCAGCGTTGGCATGACCAACAGCCAGTGTGAATTGAGGCATCCGGTTTGGTGAGCTTTGGCTCCGGTGATGTAAACACCATCGGCCGTCCGTTTGCTGACATGGACATATAGATCTGGATCAGCCTGCTGATGTGGGGGCAACGAGCGATCCCCTTTTACATCGGTCATAGCGCCGCCAATCACATAGCCGTACCGATGGGTCATTTCGATAAAGGATTTGAATCTAGTATGGTAGTTAGTGGCGTACTGTTCATCAACCTCGTATGACACCGAATAGAGCGCATTGTATGCATCCATTCCCACACACCGTTGAAAACAAGTTCCGGTCAATTGACCCAGTTTCCGCTGCATTTTGTTTTGCAGGACTAGTTCTTTTGTGCTGGTGACGATGTGCAAAAAGCGGTTAATGCGTTCGCCTGTAAATGGAGAAATAGCCGAGGCCAGTTCAGGTTCCCGCTGTGCTAAGTCAAATGTTTGAGCAACCGCATTAATTGATGGTTGGATCATGGGATGATCAACCGTTTCTTCAATCAGTTCACCAAAAAGGTAAACTTTTAAATTGCGGCCGCGCAGGCTTTCGATGTAGTCTTCACTCGTTTGAATCATGGGATGGTCCTGTTGTTTTGGCATATTTTCCTCGATAGTCGTAATGATTTTCGAAATTGGGATACAAATTAGTCAGTAATACGAATTATATTGTGTCGGGCAAAAAAGACCTGACCATAACTTTAAGTGAGCATTTGAATGAAATTAGGTTTGATTGGTACAGGGATCATTGGGGAAGCGATGATCAAAGGATTATACAGGGTTGGAAAATTTGAAGGGAGCTCGATGGTTTCGCTGCGAACGGCTGAGCGGTCTTCAAAGCTAGCGGCCGAATTTCCACTGGTGGCAGTGGCTAAAGACAATCAAGAAATTGTTGACTTTGCGGACTTGCTGATCTTGGCAGTATTGCCAGAGCAGTGTGAATCGGTCATGCAGGGGCTTAACTTTAAAGAGGGGCAAACTATTCTGAGCATTGTGTCGAGCATTACGCTTAAAAGTTTGGGAGATTGGGGAGCGCCTGTTACTAAGATCTATCGGGGGATTCCATTACCACCTATCGAATTTGGTTTGGGACCATTCCCAATTTGCCCGCCAGCACCAGAGCTTGACTCATTGCTTAACTCAGTAGGTACCGTCGTTTCGTTGACCAATGAAGATCAATTTTTATCGATTGCGGTTGGTAGTGCAATGATGGCGATGTTCTATGAGGTTGTTTCGACCACGGCCGGCTACATGGAGAAAGAAGGATTGCCAGCATCTGAATCCGCCCTATATGCCAGCTCGATGATGTATGCCCTTGCTGATTCAACGATGCGTGTGAACCATGAAGGGTTGCACCAGATGAGTGAAGATTGCTTAACGCCGGGTGGGCTAAACGAGCAGGTATTGCACGGTTTGCGCGGCCGAAATTGGTATACGGAACTAGAGGGAGAGATGGATCGAATTCGTGATCGGCTAAGTAAATATTGAAGAGCGTATTCTCTGTAAAAGGCAGCTAGAACTCTGGCACTTTGCGTTTTACCCTTAGCATTAGCCCTTCCATATTTGTAATGGCAATACCGCCTAAAATCAGAACGAGAGCAACACCCATTTGCCAACGAAACTCTTCGTTTAGCACCAAGATGCCGGTGATGACCCCTGCAATCGGAATTATATAAATCGTCATGGAGGCAGCTCCAGCTCCCAACTCCTCGATTAAATAAAAGTAGGTGACTGTTGCTAGCCCTGTCACCCCAATTCCTAAAAATATCAGCAGCCACCATGTTTGAACACTCGGCCGAATGGCCAGAGGGTCTTCTAGCCAAAAGCTAAAAGGAATAAGCATCAAGATGGCCATCACAAATTGGGCGGTGACGATGCGCAGACGCAAAGGCCATCCGGTCATCCCTTCAGGCTGTAGCGGATAGATATAGCGCGCACCGACTGCACCCACCGCATACAGTAGTGATGAAAATATAACTGCAAATTGAGCGAGGATATTAATTCGGTCACCACTGCTTGCGCCAAATACCCCTGGTCCGATCAAAACGATAATGCCAATCAAACCGACGACAACGCCAATTCCTTTCCAAATTGTTAAACGCTCGTCCGGCATGAAGAAGGCTGCGAGCATCACAGTAAAAAGGGGCATGACGGCCAAATAGATTGAAGCCAACCCTCCCTCGATATATTGCTGAGCCCATGATGAAATAGCAAAAGGAGCAGCCTGATTCACGATTGCCAACAAAAAGAACGGCCACCATTCGCTAAAGCCTTTGGGTAAATAGCCACCTACCGCACGTAGCAGAACCAGAAGCATGACGACTGAAATTAGGCTGCGCAAAAGCGTAATCGTGATAGGTTGAATGTCTAGGAGCACAAGCTCAACGGCGATAAACGAGATTCCCCAAACGGTGCCAGGTAGGAGGATGAGCAAACGCGATAATTGTTTCATGGGATATATGGGATGAGGTTAGAAAAAAGCCCGCCGAAAAGGTGGGCTTTTTGATTGCGTAATGCTACTTGAGAATATTAATTAAGCTAATCGGCCGCTGCCAACGTTCCTTTTTTTGCAGGGGCAGGTTCAGAGTTGGGCAAATAGAAATAAGCTAGTGCAAAAATCATGACAAACAAGACACCTGTGAGTCCCATCGTGGCACGTATGCTGTAAGTCGCCGCTAAGCTGGCGCCAAGGAGAGGTGCTACAAAGCGAGAGCCTGACACAATAGCTTGATCTAGGCCGTAAACGCTTCCTTCTTCACCAGGCTTGGTAAAGGTGGCGAGCAGGGCGGTGAGTGCGGGAATGATGCCACCCATCGCTGCACCAACCAGCACTTGTAGTAAGAGCAGGTGCCATACTTCAACAATAAAAACGTGCATGAAGTAGAACCCGGCCGCTGCTGTGACGCTCACAAGTAAAATCGGCCGATGACCGATTCTGTCCCCCAGCTTGCCTAAATAGACTGCGGTCAAAACGCTCGCCGCACCACCTACTCCGACAATTAGACCGGTCCAAAAGTTAATGGGGGCGTCTGCGGGAAGGAGCGTGAGTACGAAGAGGGGGGCAAGCGGCATGAGAATCATCTGGGCAACACCCATCAAGAAGCGCATAAAGTAAGCAGGTTTTACCCCAGCGGTTGATAAAATATCCTTCCAATCTTCCCAAAACGCATGTTGATGGCCGTCAGCACTAACAGCTGGTTTGAAATTCTCTTCGACAAAGAACCAGACGAGTAGCCCCGCAAGGGTAAGAAGTACGGCTGTGAGAATAAAAGCTAATTCATATCCAAAGGCATCCGCCATAATTCCGCCGATTAGCGGTCCAATCGCCACACCGGCCCACAGTGCCATCTGCATCAGCCCCATGGCGTATCCCATTCGTTCACGCGGCACAACTGAGGCGACGAGGGCATTGGCGGCCGAAACGGTGCCGGTAACGGCTCCTTGGATCAAACGTAGCATGACCAGCCCTTCGCCTGTTTGAACGTAAGCCATTAGCAAAACGGTAATGGCACCCCCAAATGTGGCCCGTGCAATCATTAACTTTCGGCCGTATCTGTCGGCCAGCGCGCCCCAAATCGGGGCGGTAATCATCATGGATAGCCCTTGAACTGCAAACACCAAGCCTGCCAATAGTTCGGTGCTTAGGCCAAATACAGAATCAAGGGAATTCACATATAAAGGCAAAAATGGGAAGATGGTGGCAAAGCCCACGACGTTGACGAGTTGGGCGATAAATACGATGTAGAGTGTGCGTTCCCATGGCTGAAAAGATTTTATACGGCCGATTAGTTTGGCTGACATAGTGAATTCTCCTGACAAATTTCGTGGTCTATTTTTCTTGGTCTAGCAGATCGACTCGAGTAGGGCCGTATTTGTAAACATGTAAGTAGGTATTGGTGCGTGTGCTCACAACGCCGGGGATCTGATAGATGTGTTTGGTGATAATTTCTGTGAGGTGGTCTTGGTCGCGGCAGCGAACATCGACAATGATCGGATACTCACCGGTCATCATGGCGACAAAGCGGGTTTCCTTTAGGGCTGCCAGCTGCTCAGCGACTTCTTCGATTAGATTAGGGGGTTCAACGGCGATTTGAATGAGAGCGGGGGAGGTGTAGCCGACGGCGGTGGGGTCTACCCAGCCAATAATCTGTAATAAGCCCGATTTTTGTAAGCGTGTCACCCGGTTTCGCACGGTGTTTTTTGCGATATCTAATTCGCTGGCAATATCAGTAAATGATTTCCGGCCATCTTCTTGTAGGTGCCTCATGATTGCCATATCAAGATTATCTGGCTTCAAATGCTTTCTCCTGCCACTAAAAGTTTGTTCTGGCTATTATATTCAACCAGAAGGTGCTTGCGTTGCGAAATAGTCAATTATGGCTATTTTATTATGCTTAAAAGGCAATATCAAGGGCACTATTTTGATTTTAATGCTAGCCCTCGATAAATGGGGAAGTTTCTTGTACTGATAGCCTGTTGGAAAAGCTTGCATAGGCACAATGTGGGCGGAATCAGCCTGCTGGAAACTACTTCATAAACTCTTAACAGCTGAATGATAGATTATTTAGTATTCAAGTGGAGTGGAAAAGCTAACACCAATATCCTCAATCAAATTGGACGGAGATTTAAAAAGAATGAAACTTACTTTTTTAAAGGCCACAACCCTTCTCATGGCGATCGGGTTTATTAGTATCGGGTGTACCCAGGAAGTAGACCGTCTTCAAGAGCTACAGGGTGAGGATGCTTCAACTGTACTCCAAGTGTTGCAAATAGAGGATGACTGGGGCGCATCAGAATATAGCGGCAGCCGCACCGAACATGATTTGCGAGTTGCTTTAGCGTCAAAAGGCTTTGCTTGGTTGAGTGGCTCACCCGCAGATAATGAGAAGCTATCGATTGGTAAAAATGCCCAGTTTTTTGGGTTCGTTGCGCTTCGCTACGAAAGCGGTCGTTCTGCAAACCGTGGCGCACTAGGACGAGCATTTTTTGCAGGTATGACTTCAGAACAACAGAAGATACTCCACGAGGCTGTTCTGGCTGAGGCCAACCCTTTGAAAGATTGGTGGGATACGAGAGAAACTATTCTGACTCTATTCGAGGGGCATCTGTACACAGGTGAGCCGATCGATGAAGAACGGGCGGCCGTTATTGGGACAGAGCTCTCGGCGTTCAACGCAACTGTCGCTATCCATGAGGCTCGGGCATTCGCTGCTTTGGAAGATGCTTTGAGTGATGAGCAGCGAACCCAGCTTATAAAATGGCGAGCGAACCCCGAAGAGGCGTACGATTTTGGTAGGGAGATTCGCGTGACGGGAGAGGGGCTTGACCGTGACCAACTCAAGCAATTGGAAGACCTGTATGCCAAGGCATTCTCTTGGATTACAGGAACGATTGAAGACAATGAGGTCATTCCCTTAGGTCAACCGGCTCAATTATTTGGTTTTGTATCGATCCGACATAAAAGTGGCCACGCTGCCAGCCGTGGGGAGATTTCAAAATCCTTCCTTGGGATACTCAACTCTGAGCAGCTAGCAATAATCGACAACGCAATCAAAGAACAAATGTCCGTCGTCGGGCAATTTCTTGAAGTACGTTACCTATTTCTTGAGCAGCTCAGTTTGCTCCGCACTGAGCCTGATGCGTTTGACTATGACCGGGCGATGGAATTGGCAGCTTCTATGGGGTCATTTGAGGCTGAAGCTGGCTGGATTGAAGCAAAGACCTATCGAAAGATTCGAGAAACAATGACCGCAGATCAAATATCTCAAATGATGACTCTACGTGGCGACTATATATTAGATGAATCCCAAGTTGAAATATTGTCGCTTGAGGAGCGGGGGGCTCAGCTTTCTATTCTTTGTTCCGGTTGTCACGGTGATCCTGGGCAACACACTATGGGGATGGCTGGGCCGACGCTAGATGGGGTTTTCGGCCGGTCCATTGCTTCCGCTGAAGGGTTTGAATACTCGGCCGCTTTGCAAGCGCTTGGCGGGAATGGCCCATGGACTGAAGAGATGCTGGATCAGTTCTTGACTGCACCAAAAACTTTCGCCCTAGGAACGAAGATGGAATTTCAGGGCTTGCTTAATGATGAAGATCGGAATGCTCTTATTGTTTACTTGGAACAGACTCGTTAACTGAGAGGAAGCTCGATAGAATAAAAATTCGCGTAGTCAATCAACCATGTAAATACTTATCAATAAATTTATCTATTTCACATTGAAAATTGACAAGGAACGATCACCTCTAGAAAATTATCGAATGAATATTGAACCCCATCTCTATCAAATGGAACGGAACGGACTCGCGCTAACTTGGTTAGTGCGTGACATATCGGCCGAGCAGGCGCAGTGGCGGCCGGACGCAGACTCGTGGTCGATACTAGAAGTGATGTATCACATGGTTGACGTAGAACGAGAAGATTTCCGCCAGCGAGTCAACTATCTGCTGAACATGCCGGGCGAGCCATTCCCTGAGATATTTCCTGACAAATGGCCAGTCGAGCGTTTTTACAATGAGCGTGAACTGATGACGGCAATCAAAACATTTGTTACTGAACGCGCTAAATCGATAGACTGGCTGCGCAATCTAAAGGCACCCAACTGGGACAACGTGACCACCCATCCAACATTTGGGGATATTTCGGCCGCAGATATGTTTGCCGCATGGGTCGTGCATGATAATTTGCACATACGTCAAGCGAACGAGCTAATTCATGCTTGGGCGGTCAAAGATTTTGATGGATTAATGGTCGGCTATGCAGGCCCGTGGTAATTCTTACTGGCTAGACTTTAACTGCTCAAGAGCCTCAATCACATAGGGATACATGTTATCAACAACAATCGTGTATCCCTCGGCCGTGGGATGGATAAAGTCATCTTGATTGAGCTCTGGGTCGGCCGCAACTCCCTCTAAAAAGAAAGGGAGCAAAATCGTGTCATATTTTTCAGCCACGGCCGGATAGATGCCTGCAAACTCAGTTGTATATTCTTCACCTAAATTTTCGATAATCTGCATGCCTGCTACCACAACCACCGCACCGCTCTCATCAAACCCACCCACAATTTGATCGATGTTTTCGCTGGTTAGGTCAAGATCGATGGCACGTAGTCCATCATTGCCCCCCGTGTTGACAATCACAATGTCAGGTTCTGTCCGCAGAGTCCAATCGAGCCGGGTCAGTGCCCCTGACGAAGTTTCACCACTGATACCTCCGTTAACCACCTCAACATCATACCCATCGGCCCGGAGCTTGCGCTCAAGCTGGGCAGGGTAGGCCATGTCAGGCTCTACGCCAAATCCTTCAGTGATGCTGTCACCAAAGGCTAAGATTCTAATGGAAGGCTTGGGATCGGGCTCAGAGATTTGGATTTGTTCTACCACTGGCTCAGGTACGGCCGGCGTGCAGCTGGCAATACCAACCATAGTGAATAAAGATAAGAGAACGAAGAATTTGAATTTCATGATTTTATTCGGCCGTCGATTCACGTAAATAGACAATTGGCTTGTGGCGCAAAATAGAGACAGATGCTGCCAATCCGACGAGGGTCACAATCAAAATTGTGGCAACAACCAAACTGATGCTCGAGCCGATAAACGGAGCATAGTCTAATTCAAACACCTGCGTCACCATAATCCAACCGGTGAGCTGTGATAAAAACAGGGCCAAGATACCGCTAACAAGGCCGATAAAGACATTTTCCAATGTAAAGACCTGCAATACAAACTTTTGCTTCGCTCCCAGCACTTTGAAATAAACCGCTTCTTGGATGCGTGCAAAACGAGTCGCTAGAACTGAACTGACAATAATTAAAAGCCCTGCAAAAATGCTGAAAATCGTAAAGAAACGAATGATAATGGTCAAGTTGCCAACCAGCTCAGCTAAGGCTGAAATAGCGGCCGATACATCGATTACAGTCACATTGGGAAAGTTAGAAACGATTTGGTTCTGCAAGATCGAAACTTGATCGGCTGGGACATTGGCTGTGGTGACAATCGTTTGTGGTGCATCTTTTAGATCCTGCGGCCGGAAGACAAATCGAAACGGTGGCGCAAAGTCTCCGTCTTCAAGGTTTTCATCGCGGATGCTGGTCACCTGAGCCGGAAATGGCAATCCCTGAATATTGAACTCAATCACATCACCCAGTTGAAAGTCATATGCTTCGAGCATACGGTCGCTGAGGGATACCTGCGCCATGCCGATATCTTGCTCTAAAAAGAGGCTGTCTCCAGCCGTTAGCTCTTCTCCCTCACGCAAATAATCACGATAGGTGATCGTTTGCTCTTGCTCTAAGCGAGGTGCGCCGTCACCGTCGTTATCTCCATCGTTCCGATCTTGGCC
>JBGCDP010000129.1:0-3731 GCA_045105475.1 Anaerolineae bacterium | reverse complement strand
TACCATATTACGGTATACCATAATATGGTATATATTTTTCTTTAGATCCATGACACAAAAACCACTCAACAAACTTAAAGTCACCCGGCCGCCAAAAACCCTGCGCCAGCTCGCCTATGACAAGCTGCGTGAAGCGATTTTCAATTCGACCTTTGAACCAGGCGAGCGGCTAATTGAGCGGGATCTATGCGATCAACTAGAGGTTAGTCGTACCGTTGTGCGAGAAGTTTTACGCCAGCTTGAAGCAGAAGGGCTGGTTGAAACAATCGCAAATCAGGGGCCGATTGTAGCGATTCTGAATTCAGATAAGGTTAAAGAAATTTATGAGATTCGAGCCTTACTGGAAGTGGTGGCAGCAAAAGCATGTATCGCAAATGGAACTCTCGAACAGATTGATTTACTCAGTCAAATTGTTGATCAAATAGATGCAGCGTTTGAAGAGGGGGATTCGGCCGGAGTGCTGTCACAAACCAATCGCTTTTATGAACAGTTTTTTGCAATAGCCCGCAAACCGTTCGCATGGGAGATGGTGCAATCGCTCAATGCGCGGATCAATCGCTTGAGGGTGATGACGATCAGCTCACCGGATAGGCATGAGGAAGCGATTGGGGAAATGCGAAAGATTATTCTGGCAATTCGGGCGAGGGATGCGCAGGCTGCTGAACAAGCTTGTTTAGAGCATATTCAAGCGGTAGCTACCATTGCTGGGAAATTACTAACAGCGACCTAGAAGTCAATAGCGATCACTTATCTCCTTCAAGATATTCTTGAGCCTAAATTTACCTACTTATATGTACACCCAATCAGGTTCATCGCTTTGTATCCCATTTCTGTATCCCTATGTGGGTACCTACTGTTTGATCAAACCAAGTTTAATTAAATCAACAAAGCCAAACGTGGCAACAAGCCCCAATTAACAAGTGGCCTGAAATCAATAAACTTGGAGAACTCAAATGTTAAATATGATCGAATGTAATGTAGAAACAAGCCAAGAGGGATTTTTATTCACTCAACCTGTAGTCAACAAAATAACTGTTCAGCCAAAAAAAGAAAATCACCCTATTAATTATCTCAAACAGCTCTACCGCTGTGGTGTCCGAGCCAATGACCGTGTACTAGTTGTTGGTGCAGGAAATACTGAGATGCTGGAGAAGATGGCCAAACTGGTTGGAAGCAGAGGGAACATAACAGTTTTAGACAGTGATCAGACCGCCTTAAAAAACGTACAAACAGCGGCCGATACCGGTCAATTTACCGCCTTTAAACAGTTTACGGGTGGCCATCCAGCCTTTGATATGCGTTCAGACTCGCAAAAGTATCTCCCTGTCAAAGTTAATACAGACCTGCTTTCAACAACAAATATGTCGTTTGAAGACAGCCAGTTTGATGTCGTTTGGGTTGAAGCGTTACCCCAAGCATTAACGGCCGAAGAACAGAGCAAATTATTGTCAGAATTAAAACGGATTTCAGACATGGTTGTTTATTCAAACGCTTAAAAACTCAGGTCCTTGATTGATAAAAATCTAATTTTATCAACAGCCGGTGACATTAAGTCTATTTATTGCCGACCAGTAGGTAATCAAAAAGGAAAGCCAAATGTATAATTTTAATCTAACTGAATCCTTTATCCCGGCCCAAACTGACGATGTTATACGAGACATCACTGTGGGCGGACTGCTTCGTGAAGTGGCGGCCGAACGTGGCGACACAGAGGCCTTGGTTGAAGTCACAATGACGGGTGAGCTTGATCGTAAATGGAGCTACGATGAGCTACTGGCCGAAAGTGAAAGATTGGCGTTGTCCCTTGCGACCCGCTTCAAACCTGGCGAGCGGATCACCGTATGGGCGCCCAATATCCCTGAGTGGGTCCTCATAGAATATGCATGTGCCTTAGCTGGAATCGTCTTAGTAACCGCCAACCCTGCATTTCAAGCAAAAGAATTGCGCTATGTACTCGAACAGTCTGGCTCTGTAGGGCTGTTTTTAGTATCAGAATATCGGGGAAACCCGATGGCCCAAATCGCAGAAAAGGGGGTTGAGGGGCTTACGAGCTTGCGCGAAGTTGTTGATCTAGAAGATGCCAAAGCTTTGTATCACACAGGCCCAAGGATAGCGACTTTGCCTGATGTTCAACCGGGCGATGCGGCTCAAATTCAGTATACGTCGGGCACAACCGGCTTTCCGAAAGGAGCGATTCTCTCCCACATGGGGCTGATAAATAATGCGATATTATTTGCAAAGCGGGCCAAGATTAATCGTGACAGTGTGGTTATCAATATGATGCCGATGTTCCACACCAGCGGTTGTGCAGCTGTAACGCTCGGCTCTTTACAAGCCAGTTGCAAGATGCTACTTGTTAAGCTTTTCAGTCCACCCGAAGTGCTTAAGGTCATTGAACAAGAGCGTGTTTCGTTTGTTTTAGGGGTCCCCACCATGCTAGTTGCGCTGTTGGAAACACAAGCTAAAGAACCGAGAAATGTCTCTTCAGTTGAAATGACTGTCTCAGGCGGGTCGATGGTTGCCCCGGATTTGGTTCGCCAAGTCAAAAAGGTGTTTGGATGCGACTTTGAAACTGTTTATGGACAAACGGAGACATCGCCCATTATTACGCAACATCATTTCAACGATTCACTTGAAGATATCTGCAATACGGTTGGGCAACCTCTACCTCAAACAGCTATTTCTATTCGCTCTGTGGCTGAAAACAAGGTGGTGCCGGTCGACACGGTTGGAGAGATATGTGCGCGCGGATACCTCAATATGAATGGGTATCATGCCAATGAGGAAGCGACGGCCGCAACTATCGACAAGGAGGGGTGGCTACACACGGGTGATCTGGGGGCTATGGACGGCCGAGGATATGTTCGAATAACTGGTCGTGTAAAAGAGATGATGATACGAGGCGGAGAAAACCTGTTTCCGGCCGAAATCGAGAATGTGCTGCTCGAACATCCGGCCGTTGCAGAAGTCGCCATTGTCGGGCTGCCAGATGAAAAATGGGGTGAAATCGTCGGCTGTTTCTTTCGGTCTGAAGATAATCAAGAGGTTGATACGAAAATGCTCCATGCTCACTGTCGCGAGCATTTGGCGGCGGTCAAAACACCTGAGGTTTGGTGTCAGGTCGATGCCTTTCCGTTAACTGGCTCTGGGAAGATACGCAGGTTCGCCTTGCGAGATGATTACCTTGCAGGGAAGATAGCTTGATTCAATTGATGCTAAAAATTTCTAATGATGAGGAAAAAGAATATGACCGATCAAATTGCTGAAAAAATCAAAGAGATGGGGCTTGTTTTACCAGAGCCTATCAAATTACCTCCCGGCATGGTTTTGCCGTTCCCGTGGGTGCATGTACGGGGGAATCGAGTGTTTGTGTCTGGCCACGCGCCGTTAAACTCAGATGGTTCTTTGGCTCAACCACTGGGGCAAGTTGGGAGTGACGTGACCCCAGAACAAGCTTATGAAGCGGCGAAGCTTACCGGCTTAGCGATTTTGAGCAGCTTGAAGCAGAAATTAGGTAGCCTCGATCGGATCAGCGCTTGGTTACGGGTGTTTGGCATGGTGAATACCGCTCCTGGATTTAACCAACAACCGACTGTAATCAACGGGTTCACTGATCTGATTTTGGAAATTTATGGACCAGAAAGAGGGAAGCATTCTCGTTCGGCCGTGGGAATGGCGGGTCTACCTTTTGGTATTCCGGTTGAAATTGAAGCGGAAGTTGAAATTGATGG
>JBGCDP010000128.1:0-9309 GCA_045105475.1 Anaerolineae bacterium | reverse complement strand
ACCAAGGCGATCCCTCCCGTGGTTAAGATCGTAATGAGCAAGCCAGGATAGATTCGCTCATCTTCCCCGGCCGACCAAAACAAGAATATCGCTAGCCCTAATTGAAAGCCTCCATAGACAGCACGAATGTCTATTACCCCTGTTGAATCGGCGGTGGTGACCCCCATCGGTTCAGTAAGCGCCAAGGGAAACAGCATATACAAGATCGCGAACAGCAGATAGAAGCTGGCCGCAACATACAAAAATATTCGTTCTTTTGCCATTGATTTGCTTGCCTATAGAGGTTTGATTAAAGAGCTAAATTCACTAGTACACGCCCTGTCTGTCCACCCTTTAGAATCGTGTCAATCTCATCACTCAACCCATCTAGACCAACCTCGCGCGAAAGCTCTTCTAAATTGTCTAATTTAAAGTCGCTCGCAAGTCTGTCCCAAATGCGCTGTTTTTCGGATAAAGCAGCTTCTACTGAATCGATGCCTAAAAGTGAGATCCCGCGAATAATGAATGGGAATACGCTTGATTCAAAGCTGGCGCCTGCGACTAACCCACAGCAGGTTACCGCACCACCATATTTTATTTGCTTTAATAAACTAGTTAATGGGTTACCGCCGACGGTGTCGATCGCACCAGCGATTGTTTCGCGCAGCATCGGCCGACCGCTGTCATCATCCATTTCGTTTCTATTTTTGACTTCGGCCGCGCCCAAGCTGGTTAAAAAGTCGGCTCCATCTGGCTTGCCTGTGTAAGCATGCACGGTGTAGCCTCGTTTGGCTAAGATAGCAACCGCCACGCTGCCGACACCACCAGTTGCACCAGTCACAGCGACAGGGCCATCTTCAGGCTTTACGCCGGCCGTTTCTAACGCATCTACCGATTGGGCCGCTGTGATTCCGGCCGTGCCTAAAATCATCGCCTCACGCAAGGTTAAACCGGCCGGTTTGCGAATCACCCATTCTGCTGGAATCCGAATAAACTGGCCGTAACCACCGGCCGTGTTCATTCCCAAATCATAGCCGGTCACAATCACCTCGTCTCCAGCGTTAAACCCATCTGGCCCACTAACAACTGTGCCAGCAGCATCGATGCCGGGTGTATGCGGAAAATTGCGAGATACACCAGGATTGCCAATGGCTGATAGCGCATCTTTGTAATTTAAGGATGAATATTCAACTTTGATGACCAGATCACCCTCAGGCAAATCAGCCATGGTGCGTTCGCCTACGTGGCGAGTAAATGTTTTAGGCTCAGTTTTTTCGATAATCAGTGCACGAAATGTTTCAGACATGAGATTCCTTCAATTTTGATATAATGTGTTTATGGATTATCGGTTTATCGGTGAAGAAATCAAGGTTGAGTTTGACTCACTTCCCCAATTAGAAAAGAAGCCTCATTGTTCGGATCGCCTTGTGCGTGGACCGGTAACCCTCGCGGTGACTGAAATTTTGAGCGAGTGGCAAGATTTTGAGCGACGTGGTGCGATGAGCCGTAATATGCGGCCGGAAAATCTGCAACGTGCACGTAAAACCGGCTCGTGGGGCGTCGGCCGCTATTTTTTCCGTGTGCGGCTAGATTCCAATCAAGTCGTTGATGTCTACTTCGACCGTGCGCCACAGGGGACTCGCAATCGTAAAGGAACATGGCACCTTTACCGTGAAGTGATTTTTGGGGATGGGGCGGCATGATCCAAATGCACACTGCACGGATCAAGGTTGAATTTGATGAGGAGCCGCCATTTATCCGTAAACCCCCTTGCCCTGATCGAATTATCTGGCAAAAGTCTGTCTACCATATTGAAGAAATGCTGTCGGAGTGGCGCACAGATGGACGGCTGCGTTCAAAGCTTCTGTATGTCGGGGTCGCTCGCATTCACTATCGAATTCGTGTAGCAGGGGGCCGGATATTTGAGATCTACTTTGATCCTCGCACACGGCCGGGGCAATGGATTCTGTTGGCCGAAGTTTTTCCAGAATCTGACTAAAAGCTTAAACAATATTTTCCCGCTTACATTTCTTTTTAAACAGCGAGCCTGTCGAAATACTCTATTCAATGAATACAGAATATCTGCTGGAATCCTGCAATTCTCAGAAAAATGTGTGCAAAACGCGGACAGGAGCCATTTTTCCGCCTAAAAGTAAACAAAGTATAAGATAAACCTGTGCAATAGATAGACAAATCTTCGAACTCCGTATTCCCCACATAGGCGAGTAAATCGCAATTACCAATTACTAATCTCGTGTCAGCTGAATTGAGGTTGACACCTACAGGCAATCACAACGTTGAGATGACTATCTTTCAATGACCATTTTGTTGTGACCCTAACTACCTATTAAGGAATGAAGAATTATGAAACGTACAACTATTTTCACCCTCTTGTTATCACTCTTGTTGATCTTGGCGGCATGCAGTAGTCCACCAGAACCAACACCTGTTCCAGAACCAGACCCAACTGCTGTTCCAACCGAAGCGCCCGTTGTTGAACCAACTGAAGAGCCAGTGGTTTCAAATACGATTGTCGATGTGGCTGTCAACGACGGCCGGTTTACGACCTTAGTTGCGGCCGTTACTGCGGCTGACTTGGTAGATACACTTTCAAGCGATGGTCCATTTACCGTATTTGCACCCACTGATGATGCATTTGCAGCACTGCCAGAAGGGACAGTTGAAGGTTTATTGGAAGATCCAGAAGGGGCTTTAACTGACGTCTTACTTTACCACGTCGTATCTGGCGCAGTTCCAGCTGAAACCGTAGTAGGTCTTGAGTCAGCAACCACAGTCGGTGGTTCAGATGTAACAATTGAAGTTGTCGATGGTGGTGTTGTCCTAAATGGCAGCGTCAACGTCATTATTACTGACATTGAAGCAGACAACGGAATTATCCACGTGATCGATGCTGTATTGCTTCCTCCTAGCATGATGGCTGAGGAAGAAATGATGGAAGAGTTGCCTTCAATTGCTGAAATCGCAGTAGAAGCAGGTACTTTCAATACTTTAGTTGCCGCTCTAGATGCTGCAGGTTTGGTTGACACATTTGCAGGCGAGGGAGACTTCACCGTATTTGCACCAACTGATGAAGCTTTTGCCGCATTGCCAGAAGGGACAGTTGAAGCACTTCTAGAAGATCCAGAAGGCGCGTTGACTCAAATCTTGACTTACCATGTGATTGGAAGTTCAGTTATGGCGGAAACAGTTGTTACGCTCGACTCGGCAACCACGCTACAGGGTGAGGATGTTTCAATCGCTGTAGTAGACGGTGGCGTTGTTTTGAATGACGTAGTAAACGTTGTTGTAACTGACATCAAAGCTTCAAACGGGGTTGTCCATGTGATCGATGCAGTTTTGCTTCCACCAAGCATGACGGCCGAAGAAAGCATGGAAGAAGATTTGCCTTCAATTGCTGAAATCGCAGTAGAAGCAGGCACTTTCAATACTTTAGTTGCAGCATTAGATGCTGCAGGTTTGGTTGACACATTTGCAGGCGAGGGAGACTTCACCGTATTTGCACCAACTGATGAAGCGTTTGCAGCTTTGCCAGAAGGAACGGTTGAGGCACTTCTAGAAGACCCAGAAGGCGCATTGACTCAGATTTTGACCTACCACGTGATTGGAAATTCAGTCATGGCAGAAACAGTGGTTACGCTTGATTCGGCGACCACGCTTCAGGGTGAAGATGTTTCAATTGAAGTAGTAGACGGTGGCGTTGTCTTAAATGGCACGGTTAATGTTGTTGTCACCGACATCAAAGCCTCAAACGGCGTTGTCCATGTAATCGACGCAGTTTTATTGCCACCAAGCATTTCTGGCGAAAGTGCGATGGAAGAAGAAGCGATGGAAGAACTCCAAACCATTGCTGAGATCGCAGTTGAAGCTGGAACATTCACCACCTTGGTAGCAGCGCTAGACGCAGCTGAATTGGTAGACACATTTGCAGGTGAGGGTGACTTTACCGTATTCGCACCAACCGATGAGGCTTTCGCAGCTTTACCTGAAGGAACCGTGGCGGCTCTGCTCGAAGATCCAAAAGGGGCATTAACTAATATTTTGCTCTACCATGTCGTTGATGGTTCAGTTTTGGCTGAAACAGTTGTGACTCTAGACTCAGCCACAACCTTGCTAGGTCAAGATGTAACGATCACTGTTACTGACGGGGCTGTTTTCTTGAATGATACGGTGCAGGTTATTGCTACTGATATCAAGGCATCAAATGGCGTGATTCATGTTATCGATGCGGTTTTGATTCCAGCTGAATAAGCAGTTGTAAATAGTAAGTAGGGTTTAATCCCTTTTTCTCCTGGCTGCACTTCGCTAACAAGCGGGTGCAGCCTTTTTTGTTTTGATGCCTTTGGCCTGTCTATTTTTATCCGGTAAACGAGACGCCACGCATTTCCATGGGTAGATAAAAAATATAAAAAGCGGCAACTGTTAATCCGATTAGTAAAAGCATCCACGGTAATTGCGCCAGCATTTTGTCTCGTTTGGGTGCGGCTCGTTTAGCCCGCTCATTTAGCACATAAAGTGATGCTAATAGACCAATTAAGATCGTCCCCATTTCAAGTGGATCAAGCCAATTGATCGGCAAAACGGCCGCCATTGTCCAGTCTGGCTGGCCCAACAGCGAAATATTATGATCGTTGAGGAAGTTTTTGAATACAGGGGAAATAGCGGCTGCACTGCCCAAAAAGTGAAAGCCACCATAATGGGCTAGCCAAATACTAAAGGCTAAGGGTGCAAACGCCGGGACGTATCGGCCGAGAGTAGCTTTGAGTGGCTCATCTCGCTTTGCCAGCATTTGTGATAACCACGCAGCCAAAAGGCCAAAACCAATCGGCATGATGAGATTTGTCATGCCGAAAATAATTAGTAGCGGAATCGCTTCATCATTCACGCCTAATACATTGCCCAGCCACGCTTCTAATTGGAAGACAGGGCCAACCATACCAAACGCATTCCCCAGTGCAGAGAAGGTGAAGATAAGGACAAGCAGTGATAAATCCCAGCGCTGTGCCCATGTGCCTTCGCTTACTTCGGCTAGGGGGTTACGAAACCCTAAGACGACATTTTCGTGCGGGCAGGCACGCGCACAATCTAAGCATAGGGTGCAGTCAAGATTGCTGTCGATTTGAGGAGCAAACAGCTCTGTGCCACAGCCCAATACCTGAATAGAGTCTGGCGAGATCAAGCCACCCTGTAGTTTGACCGGATTGCCAGGCACACCGATGTTCGTTGTCCCGTTAATGCACTCTTTGCCGGTACAGGTGCGACAGGTATCCTGGTTTTCGACTGTGATCTGTATTGGAGAGATCGTAGAGCTAACAAAGTTAAATGTCCCTAGCGGACAAACGTATTTACAAAATGGACTTTCGGCAAACAAAGCCTCTAACACAAATGAGGCGATAAAATAGCCTACGATAATCCAAACTGTTAAAAGGGGGCTGGCAAAAAGATCAAAATATTCGTAAGCCCAAAAGAAAAAGAAGAGCATGGCGATAGCCAGCCACTTATTTCGCAGTATTTGAGGCCATCGGCCGCCTCTGATGGCTAATCTTTTGGCTAAGGTTCTTGGGATTGTAAAGGGGCATCCCATACAAAAGAGATTGCCCAGTAGCAAAAATCCGAAAACGATGATGCCCCGATAGTGAATCCAAGTGACGACGGTTGACAGATTTTCTGGGGCAAACTGGGGGCCAGTAAAACCGTCATACAGCATTAAGGTTGCAATGATGAGTAGCAGGCTTTGAAAAACGAGTCGCCCCCAGCGCCACCGTAATAATCGGCCGATTAATGGTAATTTCAGAACGTCTACTGTGGGTTGGGGACGATAAATTGTTGTCATAAAAAGAGACTACTCGTCGCTGTCCATATCCATGTCTCCATGGTCCATTTCGCCATCTTCCATGTCCATAGACCCATCTCCGATGCCATTAAAGTCTACGCGTTCAGTGGCTGATGTTCCGTCTGCGAAAGTCACATCGATGGTTACGAACCAGTCTCCAGCCATTGTCCATTCATATGGGATCACGTAAACGCCGTCATTGGCTGTAGACGTTTCACCTAAAACCGGTTGCATACCTGCGTGAGTCATGTCGCCTTTGATATTAACAGTTGCATCATTAATTGGTTCATCGCTTTCGTCTCGAACGGTCACCATTAAATTGGTTTGGCCTAAGTTTGTTGATTCAGCATCAACCGATATATCGTAATTGCTTGAATTGGTTTGTGAACTATTCCGCCCACCGCAAGCGGCAAGTAAGCCTGCTAGCAAAATGATAAATGGTAGAAATTTTGTGTTTAGTCTCATGTAATTATTTTAGCTTAGATTTAAAAGCGATTAATTAACATGTTGGTAAGAGTCTTAAATTTTTTAAAGAGCAACATATTTTTTGACCAAATTAACGCTAATTCATGCTTCTGTATGGTTGTTCGGGAGCTAACCATGATTAATGGGCTATTTATTAGCCGATTTAATGATAAAAAGACTACTTCAAGTTTGCCGATCAGTAATATCCTGTAATATACTCGTTAGTGGTAGTGAATAGTCATCTAGAGATTGTGAATGACAGTTGTGGTGAGATAGCTAGAAAGTCTCATCCTTTTCACTCTAAAAATACACATCATCGCGCAAAGTCGTGGAGGCATTAATGGATGCGATAGAAGGCCAGAATTATTTTTACCCGAATCGCTGGGCCAGGATTATTTTAGAATCTGCCGAAGAAATTGTCGGAGAGAAAGGGGTCGCCGCCCTCTTGAACATGGCAGGTCTGCAACAGTACATAGGCAACTATCCCCCTGACAATATGGAGAAGGAGTTTACATTTACGGAGATCGGAAAGTTGCAACAAGCTTTCTGGGAAATGTATGGTCCTCGTGGAGCTCGAGTATTTGCGACGCGTGCCGGCCAGCAATCAATGCGAGACGGGCTGACACGTATGAGTAGTGTGGCTCGCGCTGCACAAGTTGCGATGAAAATTGGATCGTTAGATCGAAGGATCGAAACGGGTCTACATTTCTTTGCTAAGCTATTTAATACGGTTTCGGACCAAGAAGTGCGGGTTCATTCAGACGATGAGAATTGGTATTGGGAAATTACAAAATGCCCAATGTGTACCGGCCGTACGTCTGACCGCCCTGTTTGCCATTTGGCCGTAGGTGTTTTGCAAACCTCAATGTCTTGGGCGAGCGAAGGAAAACAATACCGGATTACTCCAACTGAGTGTATTGCAGTTGAAGGTCAGAAATGCTTAATCAAAATTGAAAAGCAGGCGATTGAGTAGACTAGTCGCTCAGAAACAATATTTTTAAACAAAAAAGCCTGAGATCGTTAACGATCTCAGGCTTTTTTGTTTGTACTGTTTTGACTTATCCAGAGATTTGAGCTGTTTCAACGGCCCAATCTTCGATTGAAAGCAGGTTGCCACCTGCATCGATGAGCTCAACTCGCTCAATTTGAAAACGGCCGGACCGTACTGTGAGGAATGAACCACCCTCAAGCGGCACTTGCTCAACCAAGCCATCTGCCCAAATGACACGAACAACATTTCCGATGGCGCTCGTTCCAAAAGCGACTGTTTGACGTGGTGCACCTAGATTCGCTTCGATAGCGCTGACATTTGTGTACCCTGCTAGGAAGTCTGTAGGTTGTTGACAAGGCAAGCTGAGGGTGTCGCTTATGTGCCAATCTCCATTAAGCGGGGTGATGTACGATGACGCAAGACAGTGTTGATCTTCTGTATGCCATTCATAGAGCATAATCCGGCCGGAGCCGTATGACTGATCTTGCAAGACATGGATTTGATCGGCCGTAACCGAATGCAATACTTCAGCATGGTTTGCAACCGCTTCAAGAGTAGGCGGGGGTTGATTTGTTGTTGGTAAGCATGCGGTCATGATGAAGGCTATGAAAATAATGCTTAGGGGGATTAGTTTTCCAAAAGGGGTGCTGCTCATTTTAGAATTCCTTTGACATTTCGAGAGGACAGTAGCTTTTGTGAAGCTCGAGATTTGTAATGCGCTCAGTATAGAAAGCTGCTGGTGTGGTACCTCTGGGAAATTGGTCAGATAGATAGTTCTTGAGTCCTGAAATCCTAAGTTTATGTTTAGGACATTTGTCATATAGAACGACAACGCTGAGCAAAAAGGTCCATTGGATCGTGATTGATTCAATGTTATTTGATTCGAATAGCGAAAAACATCGATTGTTTAACCCTTTTGGTGGTAAAAAATTTCTGCTGATCTATAAACTAAATAACAATTGAAGTGTACTTAGGCCGGGCCATCACAACCTGACGGGGATTATTCGCCTTTCTGACGGTTTATCGATGATTTAGTAGGATTAACGTAGGAAAAAATGGGGATCAGGTTAGCTTAGAAAATTCTGAATAACTTCAAGCCACCGGTTTGGATTTTCGAGGTGAACGGTGTGGCCTGCTTTTAAAACGACTTGATGTTGGCCGTTTGGAAGCTTGGAAAGCATTTCGGCCGCAATGTCACAAAACTTGTGATCAAGTTCGCCCGTTAGCAGCAAAACAGGGTTTTCTATCTTTGGCAGATGGGGCCACACTGAGGGCTGTTCTCCGGTTCCTGCACCACGCAGCGATTTAACCAGTCCGTCCGCATTATTTGCTAACCTGATTTTTCGCAGGTTGGTTTTAACGTTGTCCGGTAGACTCTCTTGACTTTCCCATAGTGAGATTGATTCCCAAAACGCAACAAACTTATCAATACCTTCTTCTTGAATTCGATTTGCCAATTTGTTGTCGAACTCGCGTCTTCCTTCACGTTCGGCTGCAGTTTTTAACCCTGGAGAGGCGCTTTCAAGAATTAGTTTGTTAATTCGGTCTGGATAATGCACTGCTAAATAGAGAGCTGTCCGGCCGCCCATAGAATATCCCAAAAGATTAAACCGCTCATGGTCCAGGCTTTCCATGAGCTGAATAATATCCTTTGAGACCGATTCCATTGCATAGCGTAAATAATCAGTAGGGGATTCTGTTTTGCCATGGCCGGGTAGGTCAACGGTGATTGTTTGAAAGCTCTCAGCCAAGTCAGGAATCAACGGCCACCAATTTTCTGTTGACCCTGTAAAACCATGCAAAAGTAAGAGGGGGTATCCATCCCCTTGAACTTGATAATGATATTGAATGCCGTTGATGCTTATAAACAAGGGTGAATTTAGCTTTTGCCTGCAAATGCGTACGGTTCACCGGCATCTAATGCGCGCTGATAAGCTGGGCGCGCCTGCAGGCGTTTGACGTAAGCAGCGATGTTTGGGTATTGCGCCGCAAACCCTTTTTGGTTCACGCTCGCCTCAAGCGG
>JBGCDP010000127.1:0-4582 GCA_045105475.1 Anaerolineae bacterium | reverse complement strand
GCCAACACTCGGCCGCCAGAACTCACTAACTGCCCCTCATTTATATTCGTTCCTGCATGGAAAACCGTCACATCTTTGAGCTGATTGGCTTCTTCAACCCCACCAATCGCTAGACCCTTCGGATAGCTATTAGGATATCCTGGAGCAGCCATGACCACGGCCGCGCAGAATCCAGCATGATTCTCAATCGTTTTTTCGGCTAGCTTGCCATCGACGCAGGCCAAAACCAATTCAGCTAGATCGCTTTTGAGCATCGGCAGAACTACCTGTGTTTCTGGGTCACCCAAACGGCAATTAAATTCGATTACCTTGATCCCCTTTGGCGTTAGCATTAGCCCGACATACAAGACGCCGACATAGGGCGTGTCCCATTCCGCCATCCCGGTCATGACTGGCGCAACCACCTTTTCCATGACTTCGGCTATCAGTTCCGGTCCAACTTCAGGCACGGGTGCATATGCTCCCATACCACCTGTGTTTGGCCCCTCATCATTGTCAAAAGCCCGTTTGTGATCCCGTGAATGGATGAGTGGCTTCGCAGTTTTGCCATCGCACAAAACGAGTAAAGATAGCTCTGGCCCAGTTAGACGTTCTTCGATGACTACGCTTGAGCCAGCCTCACCAAAGCGCTGGTCACTCATCATGTCAGTTAATGCTTGCTCGGCTTGAGTATGGTTGTCACACACAATGACACCTTTTCCGGCCGCCAATCCGCTGGCTTTTACAACGACCTGATGGTTGATTGTCTGAAGGTACCCTAATGCACGATCAAGGTCAGAGAAAGATGCATATTCAGCCGTGGGAATCCCCTCATCGGCCATAAACGCCTTGCTAAACGCTTTGGATGATTCTAATCGAGCCGCTTTTTGCGATGGGCCAAAAATCTTGTGTCCGGCCGCCTGAAATTTGTCCACAATTCCGGCCGCCAACGGGGCCTCTGGCCCCACAAAGGTTAGATCGATATTTTCTGTCTGCACCAGCTCCATTAGCCGATCATGTTCATCGACCCCAACAGACACATTACGGGCTGAAGCCACACCGTTGCCTCCAGCCCAATTCGTTCCCCCATTTCCAGGCGCGAAAATCACCTCAGCTACCAAAGGGGACTGAGCCAGCTTCCAACCAATCGTATGTTCCCGTCCCCCGCTACCAACAACCAAAACCTTCATATGTTTCCTCTGCGCCTCAGTGTTTAATAATCTAAGACTGAACTTCTTTGTTTTATTTTCTTGGCATGCTATCTGCTAGCCATCCCACATCGCTTCAAACTCATGTTTACTGCGATCCTCTTGAAACAGCCAATCCGGTACATCTAGCGGATACTTACCAGAGAAACACGCATGACAATGACCCGTTTTTTCTGTTGTTACACCCTCACGGACCGCTTTTTCCATACCGGGCAAACTTAAATAAGCGAGAGAATCCGCATTAATCCGTCGCCGAATTCCCTCAATGTCAAATGCATGTGCAATCAATTGAGCATAAGTCGCCATATCGATCCCCATAAAACAGGGATGGCGGACTGGAGGAGATGATACCCGCACATGTACTTCGGCCGCACCCGCCTCACGGAGCATGTTAATAATTGGCCCTATTGTATTCCCTCTCACAATCGAGTCATCGATCATTATCACACGTTTGCCCGACAAGTTGCCTGGCAGCGGATTATATTTTAACCGAACCTTTTCTTGGCGCATTTCGTTCGATGGGCTAATAAACGTTCGGCCGATATACCGGTTCTTTGTCAGCCCTTCATTAAACGGAATGCCACTTTCTAGTGCATAGCCGATGGCGGCCGGGATCGCCGAGTCTGGCACCCCGATCACAAAATCAGCTTCAACCCCCGACTCTTTTGCAAGCTCAACACCCATCCGTTGGCGGACATCATGAATGACCTGACCTTCAAACTTTGAGTCCGGCCGAGCAAAATAAACATATTCAAAAATACACAGTGCCTGCTTCTCAGTCTTTTCTTGATAGATTGTCGTGATCCCATTCTTATCAATCTTGATGATTTCACCAGGATTCACTTCACGGACCGGCTTGGCACCTACTGTCAGCAGGGCGCATGTTTCAGAGGCAACGATATATCCGTCATCTAATTCGCCGATGCATAGCGGCCGTAATCCCAATGGATCACGCATCGCATAAATCCCTTCTTTGGTAAGTAGGGCTAGGCTATAAGCCCCTTTTGCTACACTCATGAACGCTTTTAAATGCGCTGGCCACTTTCCTTCTTTTTTCTGGTTAGTGCCATTAGCCCCGTTTGGCTGAGTGGCTCCTACAAACCCATTGTATTGACCATTTCCATTGACGACATTTAGCGGAATAGATTCTTCTTCAACAGATTCTTGCCATACGTGTACGGGAGAAGCAATCGACTGGGTAATCACTTCGCTGTCAGAAGTGGATGAGAGCCCCACACCCCGTTGCAATAACGTCCGGCGTAGATCAAGCGCATTGACCAAGTTTCCGTTATGCGCCACCGCCAACGGTCCATTTATTGTTTCAATTAGATACGGCTGTGCATTCCGCACATGTGAAGATCCTGTTGTTGAATAACGCACATGACCAATCGCCATATGCCCGGTCAGACGTTTGATATCGTCTTCGTTAAATACCTGCGGCACCAGACCCATTCCTTTATGCATGTGGGTCATTTTCCCATCATAGGTACAAATCCCTGCACTTTCTTGCCCTCGATGCTGCAACGCATGTAGACCAAAGAAGGTCATCCGGGCCGCTACATCTTTTCCAGGCGCATAGATTGCAAAAACACCGCATTCATCGTGAAACTTGTCGTTATCATCTAGCCAATCGTTCATAATTTTAATATCCAATTATTCTCTATGAGCCCTGCGTCAATTACGCTTTAGCTGTTCTCTTGCACTCAAAACCTTCTTCTTTACTTCCTCAACTGACTCACCACAAACTGTAAGATGGCCCATTTTACGGCCGGGCCTTGCTTCCGTCTTCCCATAAAGATGTGCTTTCACATCCCCATGCTCCAAAAGCATCGACTGTAAATCAGCCGATCCATCGGCCGTAAAGCAATCACCTAACAAATTCGCCATCGCCACCGCCGGAGCCTTCATCTCGACACTGCCAACCGGCCAACCGCATACGGTACGTAGCTGCTGTTCAAACTGATTCGTCACATGCCCTTCAATCGTCAAATGGCCCGAATTATGTGGCCGGGGGGCGATCTCATTCACGAGCACATCCCCATCTGCTTTTACAAAAAACTCAATGCAAATCAGCCCGATAATATCAAGCGCATTCACAACCTGCTTTGCTAGTGTAACCGTCTTTTCAGCCGTAGCCTCACTCACACTCGATGGGCACACCGACACATCTAAAATATGGTTTTCATGCACATTCTCAATTGGGCCATAAATCGCAAAGGTATCAAAACAATCTCGAGCAATTACGACTGAAATCTCTTTTTCAAACGTCACCCACTGCTCAAGCACGGCCGGTTTGCGCCCAATCGTTTCCCAGGCACTTTCAGCCTCGTCAGCCTGCAAGATTTTGACCTGCCCTTTTCCATCGTACCCAGATTCGGCCGTTTTTAAGACACACGGCACTCCCAGCTCACTAACTGCCTGCTCTAGCTCACCCAACGTTTTTACCGCCCGAAACGGAGCCACCGGACAGCCATGATCGGCCAAAAAAGATTTTTCACGCAGGCGGTTTTGCGACACCGCCAACGCCTGTGGTTGGGGCAAAACCGGCACACGCTCGGCCGCCTTCATCGCCGACATCAATGGGACATTTTCGAACTCGTAGGTAATCGCATCGACTTGTTCTGCAAACGCCTGAATCGCGTCTAAATCCTCATAGTCGGCCGTTATTTCTACATCAGCCACTTCCCCCGCAGGTGTCTGGCTTCCAGGTGAAAACACAACCGTCTTAACTCCCAAACGCCGAGCCTCCATCGCCAACATTCGCCCCAATTGTCCACTTCCCAAAATGCCAATCGTCTTAACCATAATTTAGTGTTCGCTGGTTACTCCAGCACCGAGGCTTCAACCTGCTCTGCACGGTCTTTCCGAAAAGCCTTTAATTTATCTCGTAAAGCCACATCCTCAACCCCAAGCATCTGTATTGCAAATAATGCTGCGTTAATCGCTCCAGCTTTTCCAATCGCCATCGTTGCCACCGGTACACCGGCCGGCATTTGTACAATCGACAACAGCGAATCGACCCCATTCAACACCCGGCTTTGCACAGGTACGCCAACAACCGGAACAGTCGTATGCCCGGCCGTCATTCCTGGCAAATGGGCCGCACCGCCAGCCCCAGCGATAATCGCTTTTAGGCCACGTGCCTCAGCTTGTTCCGCATACTCAACCATCAGCGTCGGCGTACGATGGGCCGAAACAACCTTTGTTTCATATGCCACTCCAAACTGAGCCAGCATCTCGGCCGCATGTCGCATCGTCTCCCAATCTGACGTGCTACCCATAATAATTCCAACTATTGGTGATCCTTCATTGCCCATTGACCATTCTCCGTTGTTTATTGCCTATTTCTAAGCAGATTTAGTCAACCAGATTCCTTCTCATCCGCTCAACCGCAT
>JBGCDP010000126.1:0-6387 GCA_045105475.1 Anaerolineae bacterium | reverse complement strand
CGCTGAACAACCGGTCTTTTATAGTCCTGAAATCGACTATTGGGTCGTCTCACGCTATGACGATATCAAATCGGTTTTTTGTTTTTTTTATAAATAAAAGGTCGCCAACGCGATAACCCCGATCACTCGGGTTTTGGCGGCGGTGCAGCAGCGGCTAAAAGATGGCAACTACACTCCGGTGCCGGTCCTCTCAAACAACGTACCTCCAGATCACACACGCGTACGCAAGCTGGTCAACAAGCTCTTTTTGCCCCGTCGGATGCGCCATTTTGAACCGGCGATTCGCGAAATCGTGCGTAAGCGTATAGCGACATTTATCGATCAGGGGCGCACTGACATCGTAGAAACGTTGACCTATGACTTTCCGGCCCAAGTGCTGTTCCATGTGCTGGGTGTACCTGAAAAGGATGTCCCACAGGTCAAAGAGTGGTCAGACAATCGGATCGAGCTGTATTACGGCCGACCATCGGCCGACGAACAGCTGAAAAGAACCGAAGGGCTGGTCCCGTTTTGGCATTTTGTTGTTGACCTTGTAAAACGGAAAATCGAAAACCCTACTGATGACCTCACAAGCGACCTCATCAAAATGCGGGATGGGGATGACAGCGTGCTAACTATCAATGAAATAGCCAGCTGCATGATCACACTTTTGGTTGCAGGTCATGAAACGACAACGGCTCAAGCGACCAACGGCTTTCTCCATTGGCTCAACAATCGAGAAAAATGGGAAGAGTTAGTTGATAAACCTGAGCTGATTCCCAATGCGGTTGAAGAGATGATGCGCATCGACCCATCAGTCTGCACATGGCGACGTTGGTCAGTTAAAGAAACGGTGGTCGGTGGGGTCACGATTCCGGCCGAAAGCAATCTGCTCCTCATGCTCAACTCTGCCAATCGTGATGCCACAGTCTTCCCAAATCCAGATGAAATCGATGTGACCCGCAAAAACCTAAAGGACCATTTGGCATTGGGATATGGAATTCACTATTGTGTAGGTGCACCATTGGCACGGCTCGAATTAGCAGTTTTATTTGAAGAGATGGCGGCCGCACTACCATCGTTACGCCTTGTACCAGACCAATCTTTAAACTACACCCGCAACATCTCGTTTCGGGGGCCGCTTCAGCTTGAGCTAGAGTGGGATGAACGGTAGGGGTGAGATGCCCGGCTCCGACAATCAGTTCACAGCATGAAAGCTACAAGGGAAACTCACCCGACGGCATTGCCATCGGATAAATTTCATCAGCTATGATTCTTTCAGTCTAGACATGTGCTTCTTCGCTAATCTCCAACCCAGAAAACGATTTATATCTTCAATCGCATCGATAATTCGCCAATTGAACTCCTCATTCTCTCTAAGCTCTCGTAGGATATAGGGCTTAACCAATTTTTTATCTAACCAGTTATGATTTCGTGCAATATAAGCCAACCCTAAAACTGCATTCGCTCGAACCGCATAACAATCATTATTTGCTAACTGTAAACAGATGTCTTGAGCAAATTCTTTATCTGATTCAAGACAATGTAATCCTAATGCAAGCGGCAACCGCATTAAGTCTTCAGTTGCTCCTAACGATAAAATTTCCAGTACTTGTTCGCGTGACTCAATTACTGGTAATGGTTTATATATTCTCTTTTTCGAAGGACTTTTACCTACCATAAGTTCATAACAATAATCAAATCACTGTGTAAAGTAAAGATGATCAAACTATCAAAAGATACCATTACCATCCCCGGCCTAGCCTCTGTGCACAGCCACGCGTTCCAGCGCGCCATGCGCGGCCGAACACAGCGCAAAGCACTGAAGGCAGCGTCATTCTGGTCATGGCGCGGACTCATGTACGATTTGGTCGAAAAACTTGATCCTGAAAACATGTACACCATCGCCAAGCTCGCTTATACAGAGATGGCCCTGTCTGGCGTGACCTTGGTCGGTGAATTCCACTACGTGCATCACCAAAACGGTGGCGTGCCTTACGCCAATCGGACCGAACTAGCCGATGCGGTTATCCGCGCGGCAACCGACGTCGGTATCCGCATTTGCCTGATCCGCACCGCTTACATGCGCGGCGGCTATCAGCAAGAAGCCACGGCCGGACAGCTGCGCTTTATCGACCCCAGCGTTGATCTCATTCTGCAAGATGTTGAGTCTTTACAGGCTAAGTATGCCGACCATCCGCTGGTTAACATCGGGCTTGCAGCCCACAGCATCCGCACTGTTCCCATCGAGGCGAACAAAGAACTCGCCAATTATGCTTCCCAGCATAACCTGCCCTTTCACATGCATGTGTGCGAACAGCGACGTGAGCTAGAGGAATCTGTATCGGAGCATGGGGTGACACCCATTGAACTATTGGCCAATCATGGAATTCTTAACGAGCGATTTGTTGGGGTGCATGCAACCCATCTTAGCCAAAATGAGATCCAGCTATTGGGCAAAGCGAATGCGTTTGTAAACTTGTGCCGCACAACTGAACGTGACTTGGGGGATGGATTACCGCAGGTAAGCGAGATGGTAGCGGCCGGAGTTCGGCTCAACGTTGGGATCGACAGCCACTGTTGCGAAAATGCATTTGAAGAAATCCGTGCAGTTGAAAATGATGAACGTTCCCGTTTAGAGCAGCGGACCGTTGTCGGCAATGCCGACTTCTTGTTGGATATGGGGACGCGACAGGGATATGCGGCCGTAGGACTGGAAAATGTTTGGGAGCAAGATAGCGTGACCATTAATCGCAATCACATCGCTGTTCTTGGTATGCCAGATGAGACACTGGTTGATGGTATCATTTTCAACGGCGTCCCAAGTATGGTTGAGCGGGTTGAAGTCGGGGGAAGGGTTGTGGTTGATGATGGCCAAATCACAGATGCGCCGAAAACAATCAAAACCTACAAAGATGTGGTTCAGAAACTTATCTAATCATGTTGAGGCAAAGCAAAAGTTAGAGTACATTTCAAATCTACTGTGACCATCGACTGAAATGCTGGAGGTAGATTTTGGAACACTCGAAAAGGTTTGAACGCTTAGCAGAGAGGGATATCAACAAGGAGACGTTTGTCACCCCATGGCCGGAAGCGGGGCTCATCGTGGCAGACAGCCCGCATGACCCACAACCTAGTTTAATTATTGAAAATGGCAGAGTCGTTGAAATAGACGGCCGGCCGCGAGCCGCCTTCGATGCGATTGACCGCTTTATCGTTGAAAACGGAATCGATCTAGACGTTGCACCTGAAGCGATGGGAACCCCATCCCAAGAAATCGCACGAATGATCGTTGATATCAATGTCCCTCGCCAAAAGGTATTGAGATTGGCTGGTGGCTGCACCCCCGCAAAATTGACCGACATCGTACGCCATCTAAACGTGCTTGAAATGATGATGGGGCTGGCCAAAATGCGGGTTCGGCGTACACCGGCCAATCAAGGGCACGTCACAAACTGGAAAGAGCATCCCGCTTTATTGGCGGCGGACGCGGCCGAAGCCGCCTTGCGCGGCTTTTCAGAAATCGAAACCACGGTTCGTGTGGCTCGTATGGCGCCTCTAAACGCCTTGGCCGTACTGGTTGGCTCTCAAACAGGGCACGGCGGCGTGCTAACCCAATGTGCGGTTGAAGAGGAGCTGGGCTTGAAGATGGGGCTTAAGGGGCTAGTCAGCTATGCAGAAACCCTTTCAGTCTACGGCACAGAACAAACCTTTATCGATGGGGACGACACACCTTGGTCAAAAGCATTTCTAGCCTCAGCCTATGCCTCACGCGGAATCAAAATACGTTTTACCTCTGGCACAGGATCAGAAGCGCTTATGGGGAAAGCGGAAGGGCATTCGATGCTTTATTTAGAAGCACGCTGTTTGCTCGTGACACGGGGTGCGGGTAGCCAAGGGGTTCAAAATGGCTCGATTTCATGCATCGCGTTGCCAGAGTCATTACCGGGTGGCGTACGGGCGGTACTGGCCGAAAATCTACTGGCAACCATGCTGGGCTTAGAGGTCGCCTCAGGCAATGACGCCGTTGCTTCCCACTCGCAAATTCGCAAAACGGCAAAACTAATGCTGCAGTTCATTCCAGGGACTGACTTTATTTTCTCTGGTTACAGCGCCATTCCGAAAAAAGACAATATGTTTGGTGGCGGAAATTTCGATGCTGACGATTTAGACGATTACAACGTACTACAGCGAGATATGCAGATTGATGGGGGCTTACGGCCGGTTAGTGAGGCTGATGCCATTCAGGCACGACGCCGGGCGGCCGAAGCGATTCAAGCCGTTTATGTCGAGCTTGGTTTCCCAGAAATTACAGACGAAGAAGTGACCGCGGCCGTTGTCGCTCACAACAGTGACGATGTCCCGGATCGTGATTTAGTCGCTGACATCGCAGCAGCCGACAGCTTCATGGCCGGTGAGCAAACTTTGCTCAATATCGTTCAAGCGTTGCAAAAACACGGTTTTGAAGAAATCGCCAGCAATGTTTTAGAGATGGGTCGCCAGCGCGTCATAGGTGATTATTTACAGCCGTCCGCTATTTTTGATCGTGAGTTTAAGGTCCAAAGCGGAATTAATGACGCCAATGATTACCACGGTCCAGGGAGCGGTTATCGATTAGACGGAGACCGCTGGGAGGAGATTCAGCAAATCCATCAGGCAAAGTCACCAGCTGATTTTATTGACAACCAATTAGGTGAAGCGTCTAAAAAACTGGCGGAAATCGGTCCAGCTAAAACAGGCACACGGCCGGAAGTGATTGTCGCGGTTGGTCCAGCATTTGGCACCGTCATGACAAAAACAATCGGTGAGTTAGAGCACGAAGATGTGCTAGCCGCCATGCTAACCGGGGTTGCAAAAACGGGATTAATTGCCCGAATCGTTAAGGTGTATCACAGTGCAGACTGTGCCGGAATAGGCCATGCAGGTGCGAAACTCAGCGGTAGTGGAATCGCCATCGGGATTCAATCCCGTGGCACAACAGTCATTCACAAGAAAGGGTTTGCTCCTCTGCACAATTTAGAGCTATTTCCCCAATCACCCAGCTTGACGCTCAAAACATATGAGGAGATCGGCCGAAATGCAGCATTGTACGCGTTGGGACAATCACCCGCGCCGGTTGCGGTCAAGGTTGACAATGGAGCTAGGCTGCGACTAATCGTCAAAACGTCACTCCTGCACAAACGAGAAATGGAAGAAGTTCAAGATAAGCCACCTGTTGAAATGTTATTTAATTGGGAGCCAGAACAGCTATGAGTCAAGAACAAAGAACGTATCCTTTAATTGATAACGCTCAAGCAGAAATCTTTGCGGCCAATGGCCGACCTCTGTCAGAAATTACAGTTGATGCCGTCATGGAAGATGAGCTGACGGGAATGGATTTACGCATTAGTGAGCAGACGCTAAAACAGCAGGCACAGGTCGCGAAAGAGGCGGGCTACGGCCAGTTGGCAGCGAATCTAACCAGGGCGTCTGAATTAACCGAGGTTCCGAATGATGAGCTACTGCGAATGTATGAAGCACTCCGGCCGAACCGGGCTACATATGAAATTTTACAGGCTTTAGCACAGACGCTGGAAAGCAAGTACAAAGCCCCGATGAATGCAAAGATGGTAAGAGAAGCGGCTGAAGTTTACAAAGAACGTGGGCTATTGCTCAAAGATTAACCACGCATCGACAATTGAATCTCTTAACCAATCGTAAATAATAACCTCTTTGCTCTTGCTCATTCTTATCAACAGCAAAATATCAGTCAGAAGCAATATTTAACCAACCTGCTACAATTTCCAGCTATGTCTATTCGCAAAGGTTGGTTTTTCGGTATCCTTTCTTACCTACTCATGGGAGTTAATCCCCCGCTTGCAAAATGGCTGCTCGAAAACGGAATGGACCCAGGCTCACTGCTAACGATACGCTTCCTCATGGGAACCTTCATCTACTTTGTTTTTCTTTCTAGCACCCAATTTTCGGTTCCAAAGGGTGAAGAAAAGCCGCTCGATCCAAAGGGGCGAAACATTGCGATCACAGCAGGATTGCTGAACGGGGTTAACCTAATCTTTTACTTTTCCAGCCTGCAATATTTGTCAGCTTCAATTACGTCTGTCATGGCTGGAGCCTTCTATCTGGTTTTTACCATTGTGGTGTTGGCCGTCTTAGGCGAACGGCTCACCGGTCTAAAACTGTTTCGGTTGGGATTGGGTTTAGCTGGCATCTATTTCTTAGTTGACCCATCCGGGAACGGTGCGGTAGACCCTTGGGGGCTTTTTCTTGTTACAGGGGCCTCACTCACATTCACATTTCAGCTCATCATCGTGCAATATTATTTGAAGTCTTACAACATTTGGCACATTTCACAAATCATGGTCAGTTGCGCCACCGTTTTGCCCCTAGGCTTGTGGCTGTTTCAAGGGG
>JBGCDP010000125.1:0-65944 GCA_045105475.1 Anaerolineae bacterium | reverse complement strand
GCCATCGAAGAGTTAAGCGCTCAGCCACCTGTGGCCCTCATCTTGACCGGTGTCGGTGACAAAGCATTTATCGCTGGCGGTGACTTAAACGAGCTAGCAACCGATCCTTCTCCTGAAACCGGCCGACAGCTACACACCATTATGAGAGATGGGTTGATCCAGGTGACGCAGCTCCCCTGCCCTGTCATCGGCGCGGTCAACGGACATGCGGCTGGAGGTGGTGTTGAAGTGCTCTCAGCCTGTGATTTACGTATTGCGGCCCCAATAGCAAAATTTCACTTTGTTCAAGTTAAGATGGGGCTAACCAGCGGCTGGGGCGGCGTGCCAAGATTAGTAAAACTGCTTGGGCAAAGTACAGTCATGAATTTAATGCTCAATGGCACATCGATTACGGCCACACAAGCCCAGCAAATCGGTTTTATCCATCGCATTGCTGATCCTAATCAAAGTGTTGTACACGCAGCACTCAGCTGGGCACAAAAACTGGCACAGCTACCAGCCGACTCGCTCGCCGCTCTCAAAAAGCTGATCCAACTTTCGGCCGAAAACAATCTTGAACAAAGCTATGCTCAAGAAACCGATTCCTTTTTAAACCTCTTTGGTGGTCCGTCTAATCTTGAAGCGTTAACCGCATTTAAAGAAAAACGAAAACCCTCTTTCAATAAATAATCAAACATGTACCAACAAGCCGCAAAATATTACGATCTCATCCACCAAGCTCATACGGGCGATATTGAACTCTTTGTGCAGATGGCCCAAGCTGTCTCATCATCAAATAACCCGGAGATATTAGACATTGGCTGCGGATCAGGCAGATTGGTCATTCCGATTGCAGAAGCTGGTCTAGGCGTCGTCGGCATCGATAATTCGGCCGATATGTTCGCTGTGGCTCAAAAGCGAATCGCTGAAGAAGGGGTGACGGCAACGTTAGTCGAAGCAGATGTATTGAACTGGGAAACAGATCAACGCTTCGGTTTAATTATGATCGGCATGAATACGCTGATGGAGTTTAGCAATCAAACGGTGCTTGATTTACTCAAAGCGGCCGCTAAATTATTAGCACCTGAGGGGAAAATCGTCATCGATGCGATCCAGCCGTTTATTATGGCGGGCCTAGAAAATGAAGATGGCGCACTCGCAGAAGATGAGCCTTTAGACGATGGCGGCCGGAAATTGCCGATGTGGAGCGGCTGGTCGGCCGACCATACTAGCCAACAGGTCGAGATTAAATGGCGTATCAAAGATGACAGTGAGATGGTTGAATTCTCTAATCTATTTCATTATCGCTACTTAGATCAAATTATCGATTACCTGCCAGCGGCTGAGTTAGAAATCGAGACCGTTTGGGGAGATTATGCCCGCTCAGCATACGATGACGAGAGCGAGCGCATGATTGTCGTTTTACGGCCGATCAAGCCCGCATAAACCTAGAATCACCTGGATCATAATCAATTAGCCTGCACCAGTTCAATCAAAGGGTTGAGTCGTTTTTCAATACAAGTAATCCAAAAAAAACATCTAAAATTCAACCTCGAAAAACCAATATAAAAATTGGGCATTGACATTGTGTTCGTTTGACACTAATATAATCAGCATCAATTAGTGTTCTAACCACACTAACAAACGGAGAAAGACTATGTGGAAAATAATGTCAATTGGAACAACCTTAGGATTCGGAGTTATTGCTGGCCTAAATTTTGGCTTTGTCGCTTTTTTCCTGCCTATCATCTTGGTGGCAATCGTTATGGGGTTCATCGCTTACAGCAGAATCGCTCGCTTTACATTAGGTGAACTCGAATCAGCCTTGGTCGTAGATCGCGGAACAGGCAACTTTGTACGATTCCTACCCCCCGGCAACCACTGGATCGACCCACTGACGGAAACAGTTAAAACAAAAATCCCGCTGGCCTCACAGTCTGTATCGCATGTTAGCGAAGGAATCCAAACTTGTGGTGGCATCCCGGTCAAAATTAGCTTTCGAGCCGGATACACTATAGATCCAAGTAAAATAGGCCGCAAAAACTTAGCCAAAATGGCGCGAGCTCTTAACGGTAGCTTAGACGGCATGGTACAAAAGCGAGTCACTGCGTCATTGCAGCACATTGTGGGCGAAATTACCCCGCAAGAATTAACGGCTTACGGTTCGATTAAGCGGCTTGAACGTCAAGTCAAACAAATGTGTCGAGCCAAACTTGAGGACAAAGGGGTGAAGATGGGTGAAATCGCAATTGAAAACATTCAGCTCCCCAAGCATGTGCGCGAATCGTTAGAGGCTGCCCATGAGCGAGAACTATTTGCAGAGCAAGAGGCTCGTATTTTGGAACGGATGCATCGAGTCATCGGCAGCTTTTCTGACCAAGAGATGGATCGTTTAATTGAGTTAGAACGGATTCAAACGCTCGGCCGCAACGGCGTCACGATGATGTACCCGACCGATGGTGTAGCCCGCTCGACCTCATCCAACCTGTTTAGCAAGCAGTAAAATAAAAATGAGGGAGCCCGCCACCACCTACTTTTCTGCCAAAGCTGGAAAAATAAAATGCTTTAGCGCAGGCCATGCAAGCTCCATCTGCCCACTTCCATCTTGGGCCGTAATCACAATCACCAAATCTAAATGAGGCACAATCCAAATATAGTTGCCGCCCAATCCAGAGGCAAAGTAAGCATCATTTACCGCAAGCGGCCGTGCTAAAGGGCTATTATTCGGAACCAACCACCAGTGATATCCATAATCTAAATAGTTCGGAATCGATGCCTGCACAGCCAAAGACTCTTCAATCCATTCGCGATTCACAAGCTGCTCCCCTTCCCATTCTCCCTGATTCAAATACAGCTGGCCGATTTTGAGCATATCATTTGGAGAGAGGTTTAATCCACCACCAGCCTGCACCACCCCATTGGGACCATATTCCCAGCGCCAATTGGTTATACCCATCTTGTCAAAAAGCGACTCTGTCACGAACTGCTCAAACGGCTGTCCCGTCTGACGGCCGATGAATTCAGCCAACACGATTGTATTGGCCGTGTTATAAACAAACTGTTCACCACCCGGCCGAGCCATTTCCCGCGCCGCCATATAAGCCATCCAATCGCTTGAGCGTGCAAAAAGATGGTAGTCACTTGGGTAGCCGCTTTCGTCCCACTTAAAGCCACTACGCATCGTTAGCAAATCTGCCGCTGTTACACTATTCCGCAGTGGATCAGCTGCATAGGAGTCGCTGAACTCTGGAAAAGCTTGTGAAATAGGAACGTCAACCCCATCAATAAGGCCTTGTTCGATTCCAGCCCCATAGGCGGCCGAAACGACACTTTTACTAACCGACCAGACCCGAAATAGCTCATCTGAACTGACACCCGGTTGATTAAACTCGTACAGCTTTTCACCTGATTGCGAGACGATAAAGGTCTTTACTCGGCCGAAATCGCCGTTAGCCAGATGCGTATCAAGCTGATCAGTCACGCTTTGATCAAACTGGGTCGGTACAACTTCCGGTTTAGGCTCATTCCGTTTGTAATACCAGCTAGACAGTCGCGGCTGCAAACGGATGAAAAAAACACCTACAATCGCCAAGCTCACAAGTCCGGCAAGGGCAAAGGCCAACGCTTTTAATAAAAACATTCCAATTCGCTTCATTTTAATTAGTCACAAAAAAAAGCCTGATTGTAAACGAAACAATCAAGCTTTTTTTCCTTTCTACCATGCTATTAAACTTTAAATAAGATGGAACTCTTCTTGTCGGCCGTCAAGCCAGCGACAAATCCCATTTTCAACAACGGCGTCTTCTTCAAGCGCAATCCGCACCTCTTGACCATCCCATTCCGGTACGGCCGTTTTGGCATTTAGCTCAATTGACCAGACCGTATTGTCTTGAACCGGATAATCCCCATTGCCAGGAACGCCACCTTGTTGGTCCCATAAACCAATTGTGGCTCCGGCCGCATGGCCATGATAACCCAACGGATGGCTATAAACTTGAGGCTTAAGTCCTTTTTCAATTGCACCATTTCGTGTGGCTGCCAAAACTTGATTTCCACTTTGCCCTAATTTCATTTCAGCCATATGCACATCTTGAACCTGGTTTCCATGCAACAAAGCTTGTTTAAGCCCGGCCGGAGCATCAGTTTCCCCCTCTTTTAGAACATAGGCATGTTGCTGTTGATCTGTTGCAAGGCCCAGATAATGGAAGCCCATATCGCAGTGTAAAAGATCTCCCGGCAAAATAAGTTTGCGTTTTCCGACAACCGCATAACTTTGTCCTGGTGCCTGTATTTCAATCGAAGGTTGAAACCATGATTTGACTCCAAAATCATGCATCGCTTGGCGCATCCACCACACAACATCATCGGTTGTCGTTTCGCCGGGGGTAATTACCTCACGCGAAAATGCTCGCCGGATGATGTCATGCCCGGCCGCGCACAATGCTGGGTAAACTTCAATTTCTTCTGGCAAACGAGATTCAAGCCAACCAACGACTAAACGCTCGGCACTAAATACATTCGCCATACGTTCAGGCGTTAACGCACCCACAAGCGATGAGTATTCTGTATGTGACAGTCCATCGCTAAATGCAAACACCGACGAAAAGTTGATCCCAATCGATTTTGGGTTTAACTCTTCAACCAAATCAGCCAAAGCGGTATATTGGCTTGGCTGTTGCTCAGGGTTCCACGCAGGCCGATAAAACTCTCCATACCCATAACGATCAAGGCTAAATCGGTCAACCGAGCCATCAACATTGCGGCTAAATGCCAAAATAGTGCGGCGGCGGGCTGACATAGATGGCTCAGGCAGCAGACTCATAATAACGGGATCTTCGTTATATTCGCGGCAAATAATGATCCACAAATCGATATTCTCTCGATTCATGATTGCAGGCAGAATATGCTCAAAGCGTTTGTGGAGCCATTGGTTCCGAATACGAGCTTGATCACGCAGTGGTAAAATTTCGTGGGGGTACTTCATCGTAGGAGATTTTCCTCAATCAATTGATACTCTCTCTTGAATAACTTCATTGATCCTTTGTAGTAGGTCTCGCTGTTTTTCAGGTCCGTGGCCTTGACGTGTGGCCGCTTGAATAATCGGCTCCCAATCAGGAACGGGTTGGTCATCAACAGGAATATTATACTCAGAAAACAGTTTTTGTGTCTCTGGGAATTCAGCCACCACCATACTTACCGCCATCCGGCCGGTAATCGGCCTTTCAATCGCTGCAGCGGCATCTGACCCACTGCCTACCAGAGGTAAATCGGCCGGACCAAACCCGTCTTGCTGAAACAAACGGGCGGCATTCAACCCCATCACATCAGTATAAACCTCTGGATCAAGCGCAAGTTTGTCAATTGCCGTTAAAAACGGCCGCATATCTGGTTCTGCCATTTTGGATGGGTAAATCAACAGCGGGTAATCTGATCCATACAATATCTTCTGATGAGAGATACAGGTCAAAGCGGTTGTAAAAATCTTTTTTGTTGGGTAAAGCAAAGGCGAAGCGGCCGTGTCATACCAAACTCGCGAAAGCTGCTTACGCACGCGGGGCATAATTTCGTACAAAAACAGCCCCCCACCCCAATGCGCTAAAATCAATTTTAACTCAGGATAACGACACGCCAGCGAATAATAATCTCTTAGAGGCGTGGTGCTTTTACCTAGATAATAACCGCCGACTTCTTCACTCACATGCAAGTTCAAAGGAACATCAGCCTCAACGATGGCGTCAACTAAGCGCAAGAAGCGTCGATCCAGCAAATCGACCCCTTGAGCATAAGGATTCAGCTCGCCGACCCCATGCAACCCTGCATCTAAACATCGTTTTAGCTCATCGATGGCAAGCTCACCGGCGGCCGGTTGCAGCGTAGCCAAGGCCAAAACCCGCTCAGGATAACGTTCGACTAGCTCTATCGCCTGATTATTCCGGGCGACACAGGCTTCGTGCTGGCGAAAATACTCACCCACAATCACAACTTTATCGATCCCCGCCGCATCCATATCTGCGATCATGCGTTCCGGATCAGCCCAACCTTGAATCGATTTGCTATTGGGCGGATTTAACAACAGCCCCCAATATGGCTCTTCTTCAGATAGCTTATCAAGGCGCTGCCTTAGCTGTGGCGGGGTAAAGTGAATATGGGCATCGATTCTCATTCTTCTTGAATCGCTTCTAGCACCGCTTCCCGAAATTCGCGGGCCCGGCTTATCGTTTCCGCCATCGTTTGGCCGTTTTTTAACCAAAGGGGCAAAAGGATACCGGGAACCCCATGCTCTAAAAATAGAGCAGCATCTTCTGCCGTTTCAGGGTCTTCAGCAAATCCAGGGTACAAAGTTAAAGGATTCCGGCCGTTTAAGGCGACGACCTCTAAATTTTCTCCACCACGCTCGCTTAAGGTTTTTACAAGCGTCTCCCCGTTTTCTGTCTGATTATCAATGACTACAGTCAGAATCGGAGATGCCAAAATCGAGTCGGCTAACGGAATCATCTCTTGTAATGGAACATCATCGGGTAAAGTACCGATTAACATTGTATGGGCTTCATCTGGTTCAATCATACAGATATTGTAGTCGCAATTGCGGCCGAAAGAAAAAATTTTGATGTGAAAAATTGAGAGCGACTTTTATGATAAATTTTTCAAGAATTATGACATGCACTACCGGCTCGCGTCGCTTCATTTACAACTCTAATCGTTTACGAATTAACATACGGGTAAAATGTAAGATGAATGAAAAACTGTTGGCAGGTCAAAAATTCTGACCGCGCAAACTCTATGTCTTAATTTTTTCTCTTATGTCTGAATATATTCCCGAAAAAGCATTATTTATTGCTGCCCATCCCGATGACCTAGAGTTTGGGGTAGCTGGCACGGCCGCCAAATGGGCGAGCCACGGGTGCGAAGTCACCTTTTGTTTAATTACCGACGGCAATGCTGGCACACATGAAGCCGGAATTACGGCCGAACAGTTGGCAAAAATCCGCCGTGGTGAACAGCGTGAAGCGGCCAAAATCTTGGGTGTAAAAACGGTTGAGTTTCTAGGCTATGACGATTGCAAGTTAGAAAACTCGCTTGAGCTACGCGAAAAAATAGTGCGCCTCATCCGTAAATACCAGCCGAACGTTTTAGGGTGCCAAGACCCAACCAACGTTTTTCCAAGAGCTGACTACATCAATCACCCTGACCATCGAGCGGCCGGAAATGCCGTCATCGACGCCGCTTTTCCTTCTAGCGAAATGCCATTGCTCTACCCAAACATCGACGCCGAAGGGTTCCCACCTCACAAAGCCAATTATGTCTATATCTTTTTCACCACTGATGACAAAATAAATCAGTATGTCGACATTACTGACACACTTGAAAAGAAGATCAAATCATTGCGGGCTCACAAGAGCCAGATGGGTGACTGGGATCCAGAACCTCGTATTCGCGAATGGGCGGCCGGCGCTGGCAAAATAGTTGGTTTTGGTGCGGCCGAACGTTTTTTCCGGGTCACACTTAAAGAACCAGATAAAGAAGAAGTTGGCGTCGGAAAAAAGAAAAAATAACCTGTTTCCAGCGATCATGATTAGAGATAAAACTGGTCACTGGTCGCTGAAAACCTAACACGGCAAAAATATGTTTCCTCAACCACTAATGACACTGCTCTTGGTACGTCACGGGCAAACCCAAGCCAACGTTGAAGGCCGTTTTTACGGCCGTACCGATTCTCCCATGACCGAAGAAGGTCATAAACAGGTTCAGGCCACGGCCGAACGGCTAAAAGATTGGCCAGTTTCGCACGTGTATTCCAGTCCAGCTATGCGAGCCAAGCACACAGCCGAAATTCTTAACCAACAGTGGCAAAAGCCATTAACCCTCGACGAAAGGCTTTGGGAAATGGATCACAATCGCTGGGAGCTTTTAACCCCAACTGAAATTCAGGCCACCTACCCAATGGATTGGGAGAAGTTTCTATCAGGTGACACCAGTGCAGCCCATCATGGCGGCGAGACCTATCAACAAGTTGCAGACCGGTCACGTGCTTTGATCGATGATATCAAAGGGCAACATAGTTGTACTGGTGAAACGATCGCTTTAGCCGCCCACGGGGGCACTTTAGGCATTATGATGTGTGAACTTTTAGGGACGGCCAATCGGGGATGGTGGCCTTATCGATTTAAGAATGCAGGGGTAGCTGAAATTGTTCTATATGAATTTGGTGGTGTGCTGACCGGATTTCAATAGCCGCTGAAGTCAGTGTTAAACAGCCTGAACGGTCGCATTACAAAATTCACAGGTAACGCTCAACGCGCCACGAGGTTGAGGTGGAATGGGAGCGAAGCAACCCGGACAATCGGCCGGAAAAGATTTATCCCGAACATTCGCTTCGTCACTCTGAGCCGATTCAGCACGATCTTTGAATACATCCCCATCCATAACCCGATTAATCATCACAGCCCAATCTTTAGACTCTTGGCCACTGATGTGAAAGCGCAAGCGAGAATGAGCCGCGTTACCTGACATAACGAGCTCGATGATGTCATCTTTGCGCAGTTGAATTCGCCGTCTGCGTTCTTCGCTGTACGACACTTCTTGAATCTCAGAAACAGGCTCACTTATCAAAAGTTCTTGCACTAGCTCCGACTCACGTGTGATAAACAAAAATTTCTTTGTCGCCTTTTCCGCTTTTTCTTCAAATATCAGTCGCTGGTCGGTCAAATAAAGAACCCCATCTGGCCCTTCATCCCCATCGTTTTCCCATTCTGCCTCAACTGCAAGCAATGGCCCCTCATTTTCGAGCATCATAATATCAGCGGCTTCATCTAGTTGATCAAGCATCCATTCAACCCGGCGCATTTGATAGGCAACTTGATCAACTTCGGCCGTTGTTTTAGAAATCATGGTGCGTAGCTTTGATTCAGCATCGCCAACCACATCGTCAAAAGCTTCCACAGCGGTTTCGGCCGATTTAACTATTGCGGCCGATGGTTTGTCCAGCCGACGCATTTGTGCATTAACTTTGCTCCGCTCACGCATCAGCCGCTTCTTCAAAGATTGAATCTCAGCTAACACCTCTTTTTCTTGCCCATTGGACCAGTCATGAGCAACCGCCTCAACTACTTTCTTAAGCGGCAGGGTGTGCAAAAAACCACGTCGTTCAAGCTCAGCGAGTTGGTCTGGATAAGCTCGAATCCCGTGCTTTATTTTTTCAACGGCCGTTTCTGACCCACTCAGATCATAGCGATCATTAAGATTTTTAAACTTAAACTCAAGCGAACGAACATCTGACTCAAACTCTTTATTGCTCATGAAAAACCTTTTTTGTCTTTGTGTTAAACAATCTATTGATGGATGTCTTAGCTGACATGTGTGTCGAACAAGCCAGCGAGCACCTTTACCTTACATCAACAGAATAACGCAAAAATGCTTCAATAAAGTCATCTAAATCTCCATCAAGCACGGCCGGAGGATTCGACGACTCAAATTTCGTCCGATGATCTTTCACCATTTTGTATGGATGCAGGACGTATGACCGAATCTGGCTCCCCCACCCCGCATCAACATCATCACCCTTTAACTCGGCAATCTCTTCCATCTGCTTTTCTTGAGCCAAATCATATAGTTGAGACTTTAAAGCCTTCAAGGCCGATTCTTGATTTTGGGTCAAAGAACGTTGATTCTGGCACGAAACCACAATACCCGTTGGGAGATGCTTGATGCGGATCGCTGTTTCATTCTTTTGCACATGCTGGCCACCTGCCCCACTCGCCTTAAATCGCTGGATCTCAAGCTCGTTTTCGTTGATCTCAATATCAATATCTTCAGCCACATCAGGCCAAACTTCGATCTTGGCAAAAGAGGTATGGCGACGAGCTGAGGAGTCGAAAGGAGAGATTCGCACCAAGCGGTGAACACCCTTTTCAGATTTAAGTCGGCCGAAAGCATGATCGCCGCTCACCGACATCAACACGCTCTTGATACCAGTCACGTCCCCTGGACTTTCATCCATCACATCGACTTTCATATTGTGAGCTTCCATCCAGCGCGTAAACATGCGCAACAGCATAGCGGCCCAATCCTGGGCTTCCGTGCCACCAGCACCCGCGTGAATAGCAAAAATCACGTCGCTCGTATCATGTTTACCTGCAAATAGGGTTTGGATCTCCAGATCACGCACCTGTTTTTCAAGTACAGTAACTTCACTTCCGAGATCGGTAAGCAGCTCCTCATCCTCCATTTCTAGCATCTCTTTCGTATCAAAAATGCGATTGTAGAGCTTCTCCCAACTGTCTACCTGCGATCTTAAGCGTGTAATCTCCCGCATATGCGATTGTGCTTTACTAGAGTCATCCCAAAACCCAGGCTGAGCAGACTCTGCCTCAAGCGTTTGAACACGTTCCTTCTTTAGAGGTACGTCAAAGCCGCCTCCGCAGCTGGCTGACTGTTTCTTCTAGTTCCTGAATTTTAGTGACCAATTCGTTTTGAGACTGGTTTTCCATGTTTTTTCCTGTGACAGAGGGGCAAGTAGTGAGATACGACAACATGCCCACATTACGTTTGAAATATGTTTCTATTAATTAAGCCAACGTGGGATTGGTGCTTTCACTCGTTCCTCACTACTTGCGGCTAAAATTTAATCTTCAGCAAACAGCCCATCGATAAACTGATCAGGATCAAATGGAGCAAGATCCCCAATTTGCTCACCGGTACCGATAAAACGAACCGGTAGGCCTAAATCCCGATAGATCGAAAAGACCATTCCACCTTTTGAGGTGCCATCAAGTTTGGTCAAAATAACCCCGGTTACATTGACTGACTCTTTAAATTTTTGAGCTTGCAAAAGCGCATTTTGTCCAGTTGGTGCATCAACAACCAAAAGTACTTCATGAGGTGCCTGATGCACACTGCGCTGTAGGACGCTGTGTACTTTTTCTAGTTCACGCATCAGGTTGAATTTCGTGTGCAACCGGCCGGCGGTGTCCACAAACACGAGATCATACCCACGGCCGCGAGCAGCACGGATGCCATCATAAGCCATAGCGGCCGGATCACCGCCAGGCTGTCCGGCAATAATCGGAACATCGGCCCGATCACTCCAAACTTTTAGCTGATCGATAGCGGCCGCGCGAAATGTATCCCCCGCGACCAAAACAACCTTACGCCCATTATTTTGATAATATTTCGACAGCTTACCAATCGAAGTCGTCTTGCCTGAGCCATTTACGCCAACCACCATAACAACGGTAATCTCACGTGGCTCTTCCAGCGAAAAGCCTTCAGGGTCCTGCAAGATTTTGCGCATCTCATCTTTGAGTGCGACAAGCAATTGATCCGTCGTAATCAGACGCTCAGCCCGAACACGCTCACGCATTGAATCAAGTAGAGCAAATGAGGTATCAACCCCCATGTCAGCCTGAATGAGCAAAGCTTCTAAGTCTTCCCAAGTTTCGTCATCAATGTCACCGCCACCCAAAACAGATGCGATTTGACCGAAGACGTTTTGTCTTGTTTTTTTAAGTGAATCTCGAATTGATCTAAACATTTATTTTTTAGCTCCACATAAACTGAACTGTTTGGCCGATACGAACTTATTCAAGATCAGTTTCAACAATTTCCCCGTCTTCAGTCAGATGCTCGACACGTAGCTCCGCTTTTTCAAGATATTGCTGGCAAAAGTCTGACAATGCCCGACCACGTTCATATATTTTTAAAGACTCTTCAAGTGAAAGGTTGCCTTCTTCAAGTTTAGACACCGATCCTTCAAGTTCACGTAGTGCATCTTCAAATGTTATTTCTTCTGTATTATTTTCCATTTTTAGTTTTCAGCCATCAGCCTTTAGTCTGATTAAGCTAGACCAACATTAATTGTTTTTTTCTGCCGATTGAACTTCGGCCGCAACTGTACCATCTTGCAATTGGATTTGAACCAAATCACCAGCCGTTAGGCCATCTACAGATGACCGCACAACCCCATTTGGATCACGTAGAATCGCGTAGCCTCGTGCAAGTGTTGCCACCGGACTAACCGCTTCAAGTTTAGCAGAAGCCAACAACAGAGCCTGTTTTTCGTTATTTAAAGATTGTCGCATCGCTCCAGCCAGACGCTGCTCAAGAAAATCGAGCGTCTGGCGTGCCGTGTTAATTGAGTAAACGGGGCCTAACAGCTCAACCGCCCGAGCGAGGGATTCTACACGATCTTTTTTATCTGTCAGCAGCCCCACAATTTGCCTGTCGAGAAATTGACGCGCACCAGAGATAAAGGCTGCAATGTCGCTGATATCTTGCGTTGCCAACTCGGCCGCGGCCGACGGTGTCGGTGCCCGCAAATCTGAAACAAAATCAATAATCGTGAAATCTGTTTCATGCCCTACACCCGAAATAATCGGATGCTGGGCCTCAGCCACCGCCCGAGCAACAGCCTCATCATTAAAAGCCCACAAATCTTCGATAGAGCCGCCACCCCGCGCCACAATAATCAAATCAATGTCAGATCGGCCGTCGAGCCACTGTAATGCCTTAACAATTCCAGATGGTGCCCCATTCCCCTGCACCAAAGTTGGGGCGATGAGTACTTCAGCAATGGGATAGCGGCGACGTAACACGTTGAGAATGTCTTGAAGCCCGGCCGCATTAAGCGAAGTGACAATACCGATCTTTTTAGGAAACGGAGGCAAGGCTTTTTTGCGTTCAGGGTCAAAAAGTCCCTCATCAGTCAGCTTTTGCTTAAGCTGCTCAAATGCCACAGCCAAATCACCACGTCCGGCCGGTTGAATTCGGCTTGCATACATTTGATATTGGCCGCCTGCTTCATAAACTGAAACGCTCCCACGCACAACAACTTGATCTCCTCCACTAGGGTCAAAATGGAGTCGTTCCGCATGGCTACGCCACATCACACACTTCATCTGAGACGAATCATCTTTTAATGTAAAGTAGAGATGGCCAGATCGTGCCCGGGTAAAATTTGAGATTTCCCCTTCGACTTCCATATCCTTTAATCGAAAATCCGTCTCGAACAGATCACGAATATAGCCATTTGCTTCAGACACAGTCCATGCACCGGTTTGCAGGCCGTCAGGTTCTTGAAGTGAAGAGAATAAATCCATAGCTGAATTTTAGATTTGTCGCAGGTGCATCGCAACATTGTTTACGCGGTTGTCAGAAATAACGACGAGATATTAGAAAACAGATGGTAGCCTTACACCACCTACCTACAACGGTACAAATAACGTATAATCAATATTCAAATTTTAGAGAACAATGAACGCGGAGGTTCACTTCTGGAAAGCTTAGAACTAGCAAATGTGCTAATTGAATCAATTGAAGCAAAGAAAGGTGTTGATATTTTGCTGCTCGACATGCAAGAGCAAACGGTCATAGCTGACTACTTTCTTCTTTGTAATTCAACCAACGAACGACAATTGCGCGCTATTGCCGAAGCAATACGTGAAGACGCAAAAATGAAAGCAAATGTGGGTGGTGCCAAAATCGAAGGTGATTTTAGATCTGGCTGGGTCCTAGTTGATTTCGGCGATTTAATAGTCCACATTTTTTCTGAAGAAAAACGGAGTTACTACAATTTAGAAGAACTATGGCATGAAGGCAAAGTTGTCATTCGCATGCCCTAAAGTAGTGGCCAGTGCGCTCAACGCCGGTGATTTGTTATTAAAGTAAAACTGATCGCTGAAAACAGATTACTGGTCACTAATTAATACAGGTAGCCTTCATCCTCAACCTGAATCGTACTGCTATTTCCCCCAAAGTTTAATTTAATACGACTGTATTTAGCTCGCATCCCATCTGAAAAAAGTTGAATTCGGAGTGAAATCGTTTGTGAGCCGGTGATATAGACCTGAAAGGTTCCAAAGTATTTATCAAGCCCACGATGGATCGCTTCTTGAAAAGATGAGATGTACATGCTGTAGTCTTGGGGAACGAGCTGTGTTTTAACAACAAACTTTTCGGCCGTCAGTCGATTCTCTGACTTAATATCAATAAATTCAACAGTCATAGAACTATCGCGGGCAACAGCCATCGACCGATTTTTAACAAAAAGTGGGATCGACCATATCTGCCCTTCCCCACTTGGATCTAACTCATGAGTTAGCTGACCAACCCATGAAATAACATCGGCTGAAGACAAGCGGTTCAGCACGTCACGAATCTCAAAATCTTCCATCGGTACAGATTCAAAATTGAACCTTTTATAGTAACGCTTGCTACGTACAACTTGGTGGACTGTATCGCTTTGCGGGATTGAAACCACGTAGGCTACATCGTTCTCTCCGGTTGATAAGGGTACCGGATAAATTTTGATGCCACTGATTCGGGGTTGAATATTACTACTGATAATTTGCTCAAGCGTCTCACGTGAGCAGATGCGCCGATCAACTGGCACAAGTTGAGCCGGTTTATAGCGGCCGTTAGTTTGGTCTTCGCCAATCCCATAAATAATGACACCCCCGGCCGAATTTGCCATTGCTGACACATCTTTTGCAATCTCTTTCTGCCGATTCGCTTCTGTCGACAAAGCCATACCCGCTTTATAATCAAGCGTCAGGCTCTCTTCAGTCCCTTGTGAAATATAGCGTTCTAATTCAGCCTGATCCCAATATCGTGGCATCGGTCATTCTCCTACTCGGTTTCTCCCACTCCAGCAATCATAATAGCCAAACCAACTTAATCTGCAACCAGATTTTAAGAAACTAAAAGTAACAGAAATCAGATCGTAGCCGAAGCTGCGATAAAATCATAAAATAAAAGCCTAATTTAAAAGGTGTAAATTTGAGAAAATATTTCTCGCGTAATTACTATTGAAAAACGATTTATGAATTCTGAACATAGCTCGCCACCCTGGTCGAGATCAGTCAAAGTATCCGTCGCCATCTTTCTACTAATATTTTTGATTTTAGTAATATGGCGGTTCCAATCGCTGATTACGTCAATTATTATCGCCGCCATCATTTCCTATTTGCTATATCCGGTCATCGAATTTGGGAATCGGACGACACGCCTCAGCCGTGGCGCAGTAACGAGCATCACCTATATCTTGCTCACGATTGGATTTATTGGTGCATTTGTTTATGCTGGAATATCTGCCTTTCGCCAAATCTCAAATTTATTTGAAAGTATTCCAACCGTTATTGAAAATATTCCGCTTTATTTAGAGCAGACCAACACGTTTTTGACAATGCCTCGCACCCTAGCAGGGTTTGAATATAGCTTTCCAGCTCTGAACTTTGATAACAGCAATGTTCAAGATGTCACGACTTTTCTTTCCGACTACATCCAGCCGGCTATTGTTCAAGTTGGCAGCTCTGTCGGCAATTTGGCATTGGGTACAGCAACAACAATTGGTTCGCTCGTTATCATCTTATTTGTCTCAATTTACATTTCGAATGATGCACCCAAGCTTCAGGAATGGGTTGGAGACATGGCAGAGTTTCCTGGCTATCGATATGATGCCGAACGACTTTGGCGCGAATTCGGCCGTATTTGGCAATCATATCTACGCGGACAAGCAATCTTAGCAATCGTGATCGGTGTGGTTGTTTATGTCTGTATGCTGGCTCTAGGGGTAGACAACCCGCTAGCACTGGGCCTTATATCTGGCCTGATGGAGTTTATCCCTTATATCGGCCCTATCATCGGTACAGGAGCAGCTATCTTGGTTGCTATATTTCAAGCCAGCAACTATTTAGGCTTAACTAGCTTTCAATTTGTAATTGTAGTCACCATCGTGATGCTAATTATTCAGCAAATCGAAAACAACTTTTTAGTTCCAAAAATCGTAGGTGATGCTCTCGATCTCAATCCGCTAATCGTATTTGTAGGTGCGCTTGCAGGGGCAACGTTTGCTGGTGTATTAGGAACAGTTTTGGCGGCACCTGTTTTAGCAACCATGAAGCTCCTCGGCCGATATGCTTGGCGCAAAATGTTCGACCTCGATCCATTCCCAGAGCCTGAAAAAATTCCAGAGGACGAGCCGTCATGGGCTGAAACGGCCTGGGAGCGATGGCAGTTGCGCAGAGCGGGGGTTGTCCTTAATAAAAAAGAAGACGAAGATTCGGAAGCAGAATCAAATGGAGCTGAAACCAATGAGTGATGGCATTCGTATCTTTGTGGCAATTTCCATAACAGATGAAGTACGCGAAGTTTTAGAAGATATCCAAATCGATCTAGGCGACATGCTGCCTGAAAATGCAATTACTTGGACCCGACCAAAAAGCATGCATTTGACGTTGGCGTTCTTGGGTGATGGCAATCAGCCTGAACAAGTCGCGGCCGTTTGTGATCTACTAGATAAGGTCACAGCTGATATTAAATCATTCCCATTGCGCTTAGGTGCAATCGGCTGTTTTCCTAGACGTAGAAATCCAAAAGTGATTCATACCGGTCTTCAGGGTGGCGTAAAGCAGCTGCATACGCTTAAAGAACGGCTTGATTCAAGTTTGGAAATAATCGACTACAAACCTGAAGCTCGAAAATACACTCCCCATCTCACCCTCGGCCGAGTGCGTAAGCCAGACCAGGTCGAAAAAGCCCAACTCCCTTTTGGCAGCCACACACCTCCGGCCGATTGGCGTGTAACAGCCGTCCATCTATACCATTCGTTTAGGACAAAAAAGCGCGGACCTCAATATAAAATCATCCACTCAGCTCAATTATCGGCAAAGTAGGCGGGTTAAAGGGCTTGCTGAACATTCACACACAAAAGCCCTGATTTCGCTAAACTGATAGGTAGGTTTTTTAGACTATCCCCAAAAATAGTCATATTCACTGTAACCAATCATAGTTATACTGAAAATAAAGACCGCTAGAAACTATCTTAATTTAGCAAAATATCCCCAAATGAGCAGTCCTCTCAATACCCCCCAGGCTCAACCAAACAATACAAGCCCAATCCAATTAATTTTCTCAATCATAACCTACCTAGTAAAAGCAGGTTTATGGTTGGTGCTCGCATTAATTGTGGTCGAGCTTGGCTTACGCCTCTTTGTCGAATCCCCCCCTTTTAGCTATGGCTATGACGAAGATTGGGGTTATTATCCGGCCGAAGGCACTTTTCTCATCTGGGGGTCTGAAGGCTACGGGATCAACTACTTTGCAGATCATGGAGAACAACAAACAATCAGCAACGAAGGTCAAAACATCGTTGTACTGGGCGACTCACATACAGAGTCTCATCAGGTCGCATATACAGACAATTTTGTTTCAGTGGCCGAGTCGATCCTGATGAAAAAGGGTTTAGCCTTCAACCTACGGAACCATGGCAAAGCTTATTCATCTGTAGCAGATTATGTATATCTTGCCCCAGTTGTAAAAGGGCTTTACTCACCTGAGGTTGTTGTGCTCCAGCTGAGTGTCCAGGATTTTTTCAAGCATGAAGTCTATGACAAAAATAAAATTAATCACTTCGTTTCTCAAAAAGATGAGTTAAAGCTGGTACATAACCCACCTCCTTTTAATGATCATTGGCTGGGCCAGCTTATGCAAAATACGGTTTTATTGGTTCAAGGAACCAAACGCCAACGACTGTTTTCTGAAGCTAGTAAGCCGCCAGCTCAAGCGGGTGGTGAGTCAGCCCCCATCGCTCTTGATGTCATTGACACACAATTAGAAATGCTCCGCGAAGCATATGCAGATGTTGAAGTCATCATTGTCCTACTCCCATATGCCCCTACGGTCCAAGGCGATCAGTTTGTAAGCGAAGAAGTTGAGTTCACAGATTTACTTGAGCATTTCTCAAAAATTGAAGAATGGAAAATAGTTGATCCATCTGGAGAATTCACAGAATTGATGGAAACATCCGGCCGATTACCACGTGGCTTCAGCAATTCCCTGCCCGGCATTGGCCATCTAAACGAATACGGGCACCAAATCGTTGGTGAGATTTTAGCCGCACAGATTGAGCAAATAACTGTCAAAACAACCACCCAAAACTAAATCATGAATTTTGCTTCTCTCGTTTTTCTTCAATTTATTAGCGTTGTCATGCTGTTGCTGTTCGTTTTCAAAAACGATTCAGTCCGCAAAGTCATTTTGCTGGTTGCCAGCTATATCTTCTATGGATATTGGGATTATCGTTTTACCGCGCTCATATTTTTTTCAACCATCGTCGACTTTTTTATCGGCCGGGCCTTGGGTCAAAGTGAAGAAAATGAGCTAAATGAAAATCAACGAAAATGGCTGCTTATTCTGTCGATGTGCGTGAATTTGGGACTATTAGGCTTTTTCAAATACTTCAACTTCTTCATCGACTCAGCCAATGTGGTCCTAAGCAGTGGTGGCTGGAATGTCTCAAATCTCAACATTATCCTACCGGTTGGCATCTCGTTTTACACATTCCAGACTATGAGCTACACGATTGACATTTATCGTCGCAGACTTGCTCCTGCTAAATCATTTCTCGATTTCGCTACATTTGTCGCCTTCTTTCCTCAGCTTGTCGCAGGACCAATTGTGCGTGCCATCGACTTTATGCCCCAGTTAGAACGTGGCGTGGTTCTCGATAAAGACGAGATTTTTGCAGGGATTCAAATCTTCATTCGTGGGCTGTTTATCAAACTAGTCATTGCTGACAATTTATCGCTTGTAGTAGATCAAGTTTATGGCGCACCTGACATCTATTCTTCAGCCACCGTTTGGCTGGCGGCCGTAGCTTATTCTTTCCAAATTTTGTGTGATTTCAGCGGCTATAGTGAAATGGCGATCGGCCTCGGCCGGATGATGGGGCTTACTTTGCCTCAAAACTTCAACTTGCCCTATACGTCAATTTCAATCACAGAATTTTGGCGCAGATGGCATATTTCACTTTCAACTTGGCTACGTGATTACCTCTATATCCCGCTGGGTGGAAACCGAAAAGGGGTCCGACGTACATACATCAATCTCATGCTAACCATGCTATTGGGTGGGCTATGGCACGGTGCCAGCTGGAACTTTGTCATTTGGGGCTTTTTACACGGCCTCTATTTAGCAGTTGAAAGACTCTTTGATCTTGGGAATTTTACTAAATCTGGCGAAACATGGCGGTCGCCAAAAGTCTGGCTCCAAGCTTGCACTGTTTTTATTATTGTCACATTGACATGGGTGTTTTTCCGCTCCCCGTCATTTGATGTCACCCTCTTGGTGTTTAACAAGCTGCTCTTCCTGGATTCGTTTGGAATCCAGTGGTTCTACCGCCCGGCACTTCTCGTCATTCCGACCGCTTTCATTGGCAGCTTTGTCGTTAGACGATTCGATATCAAGTATCCAATTTTGAATATTCAACAGGCTTATGCGCCGGCCGTGTTATTCTTGCAGCTAGCCACCGTTTTCTTTTTAGCACCCACAAACGCATCCCCGTTCATCTATTTCCAGTTTTAAGCAAGAACAACAAAACAACGACCAACGTAGTTTATTTGGTCAGTTTGATTTAAGTATGCCTATTTTTGCTCAACAAGCTTCTTTTTTCTTCTAAAAATCCTAAATCGGCGAGGACGCTCCTCGGTAATGGGTGATGATTGGCCGACAGTTACTCTTGGCGCCCGTGCTTCAAGAGGGAGTGAAATCGTAAAAACGGCTCCGGTTCCATCAGGAGAAACGGCCGTCACTTTGCCTTCATGCAAATCAACGATTTGTTGCACAATTGCTAAGCCTAACCCAGAGCCACCACTATGCCGATTACGGGAGCGATCTCCACGCCAAAAACGATCAAAAAGTTGCGCTAGCTCTTCAGACGGAATACCAGAACCGGTATCGATAATAGAAATATGCGCCATCTTTTTATCACGCACGGCCGTCACACGGACACGCCCCCCTTCTGGGGTGTAGTGCAACGCATTTTCCAAAAGATTACGAATCGCCTGCTGCAACTTATCACTATCCGCATAAATTAATAGAGGCACATCGGTTTCATCTTGTACTAATTCAATATCATTTGTTTCGGCCAGCGATCTGTAGCGGGTGACAATCAAGCCCAGCAAGCTTCGAATGTCGACCTGCTGCTTGATAATCGGCAGCTCTCCAGCGTCAGCTAGCGATAGCATACGCAGGTCTTCAATCATGCGTGACAAGCGGCCGACTTCGTCATGCAGTTCACCCAACTCATTTTCAGTAGGCTCAAGCAATCCATCTAACATCGCCTCAAGATTAGACTTCATGACGGTCAAAGGAGTACGCAGCTCATGTGCGACATCTGCCACCATTTTCTTGCGGACTTCATCCTGCTTTTCAAGCTCTTCCGCCATCTGATTAAAAGCAGTAGCTACTCGGCCTAATTCATCATGGGATTTAACCGGCACGCGCACAGAGTGGTCGCCTTGAGAAATTGCGTGCGAGGCGGTGCGAATATGCGTAAGCGGCCGGGATATCTGCCAAAATACGGCCGTGCCAAACAAAAGCACCACTCCAGATGCAATGATAAAAGCGGTACGCATATCGTCTCGTATCGAATCGAAAAAGTAGCTCCCACCTAAATAATGTTCAACCCTAAAGTTTTCATCATCAATGATCGATGTCAAACCTGACAGGTCGATTTCTATGGTGTCTTCGCCAGTTGAAATAATAATCGGCGGCCGATTATCTAGGTCGGAGATGGCATCATCTGCGGAAAGAGATGGGATAGGTGGACTATCAGGCAATAGAGTTTCATCTAATAAATCAGGTGCAGGTGGCTCTACGATGATTTCTGAAATCAACTGCTCACGTGCCAGATTAAATTGAGCAATTTCACGAAAGGCAATCGTATCAAGTAAGTTAAGCACAATAGCCAGCAAAATGAGCAGCATGACGGCGTAAACACCTACCATTCGAAACCAAAGGCTACGGAAGACAGTTTTTATACCTCTGAAGATAAAGCTGAAAAGCGCCACGAGCCGTAGACGATCAAGAAAAAATCGGCCGATTTTATGCAGCCTTGGAAAGCGACGCGGTCGTGATTGATTGATTAATCGGCGCATCTTTATACGCTGACTCAACCTCTCTCGAATTTTAGGCCGCCACACAATTATGGAACGTAGTTTGTTAATCATCGTCAATCACTAAATCATCCAGTCGGTAGCCAACACCATAAACGGTATCTATTACTGAAGTTGGGCCAATCGCATCCTTAATCTTGCGCCGCAAATTTTTAATATGTTGATCAATCGTGCGCTCAAACCCTTCAAACACAACGCCCTGGGTTGCATTAAGCAATTGCAAGCGGTTCAACACTCGCCCTTTGTTTTCGACAAGAGCAACCAAAATATCATATTCTGATTGAGTCAGATTTAATAAATTGTCTTTAATCCAAGCCCTATATCCGGCTAAATCAATCCGTATCGCACCGGCTTGTAAAGCATCGGCCGGTTTATGAAGGGTTGTACGGCGGAGCACAGCTCGAACGCGGGCAACAACTTCACGTGGAGAAAAAGGTTTGCTGATATAGTCATCAGCTCCCAGTTCTAAGCCAATTAAACGATCGGTCTCTTCGATGCGTGCAGTTAGCATGATAATCGGAGTATTACTTAGCCGACGCATCGCACGGCAAATGTCCAATCCATCAACTTGTGGCAGATTTAAGTCGAGCAATACAAGTGCTGGCCGTTCTTGTTTAAAGGCAGGCAGTGCCTGGTTTCCATCAGAAACGGCCGCCACGGTGAAACCTGATTGTTCTAAATACAATCGTAGTGTGCGCACAATTCGTGCTTCGTCTTCAACAATTAAAATCTTTTCACGCATGCTAAAAGTATATCGCTTCGACCATTTGATAAAAGCTTTCGACGAATTAATTTCGAAGACGTCTACCACGGAACTCATCCACCAGTAAAATAAATCCCATCAAAAATACCAAAGCCAAACCGAGTCCGCCGACAATGGCAACCGTCTCACCTAAGTCCATTCGATAGCTATCAAACGACTCATAAGAATGGTTTGTCACGATAATCGGTTGCACTTGGTCAGGCATTGAAGGGATAGATGATATTTCTGGAATAGCCGGTATCGCTGGAATTTCAGGAATAGGTGGAATCTCAATATCGAGCGCCATTTGCTCTAGCTCCATTTCCATGCGGTGCAATTCCATCTCTAACTCATGGTCGAAGTCATGATTAATTTCATCATAGTAAACCACAGTTGACGAATTAGAAGCCACCAAAATAATACCAGCCATTAATCCGGCTCCGATTAGCAAGAGCGGTTTAAGTACCCGCCAAATTTTTTTACGTATTTTCATGATTTTTCCCTAAATAAAGTCAAGATTGCAAACCAGAGGACAGCAAGCAATCTTGACAGTGAATTAACCTTGAACGGAGTTTAGGAAAGAACTATGTAGGAAATGTGTAGACGGTTTCTAGAGGCGATGTAGGCTTAAAACAGTTTGATTACAAGATAGCACGACGTAAAAAATAACAGGCTGGTCTAATTATAAAAATCAAACTAGCCTGTTATGACAAATTATATGAGCAACTAAATCGTGCCGTATTCTACTCTAAGGACAACAACTGGCTCAAAATATCTTCATAGGCATTATCCGCAATTTCCCGCATCTCATCGTCTGTACGATCTTGAATGGGGTGTTGCACAAAAACAACGGCCGGATCATAGCCTAACGCACTGGCCTGGGCTTCAGTCGCCACCACAAACTCTTCAGACGCAACAAACATACCCACAACACCACGTTGTTCAAGATCACTGATGTCGTGCACACTGCACGACGTACAAGATCCTCAATCGGCCAACCCTTCAATTACTAAATCACATTCTGTCGCGATCTTTTGTTTAAGTTCAGTTGGTGCAATACGGGCAAACGTTGGTTTCTTATACCGATTGACCGTGGCCCCGGCCGCCGTCAACTGCGCCTCAATCCGATCTAAGAAAATATTGCCACGGGCTTTTGAAATATCGAGCAGACCGATCGTTTTGTCAGCAATCGCTTTTGGCCGCGGGAGTCTTTCACGTTGAGCCGAACTGAGCTCGGCCGTAGGGTCTAATAAAATAGTTGAATGATTCATAATTTTTGTCCTTATTCTTTAATTTCAAGCGTAACTGCCGTGCTACCCATCGGGCCGCTTGCCACCCATCCGCCGATAATGGCGGAAAACAAGCCTGCGTTGCCCCCAACGCGCACAATGTGCAAACCACCCGGCTTAAATTTTGGCAATGTTGCACTCTCAAACTGTTCAGGTACACCTTCGGCTACCCCATCTGATCGGCGTATAATCTGGTCACCGGGGGTCATCAATAGTGACTGGATTTCTTGGTTTAATCTGTCTTTACTCCATCCAGCTTCTGAAAATATGCGTGCATGTTCAGGTGATACCACCAAAATCGCATCAGAGGCCATAAAAATTTTATAGTGAGTCACTGTACGTAGTGATTGAGCAAAGCTCATTGCCAATGATTCAGGTGATCGAGAGAGCTGATCCATAATGCCTTGCACACCGTCACCAGCGAACAGGGTCACGGCTGATTTTCCAGATTCAATACCACGTTGCTCAGCCAAAGATTTCCAATCTGAGTCATGCTCACGCTCAGCAAAGCAAAAGGTGTATTTACCAGGATTTCCAATCGCAGCACGGTCTATGCCGCCCGGTTTTCCACCGCCAACGTTGCGAATCACCAACTGCAACGCCCGGCCGATGGTTGCATTGGCCCGATTCCCTTGCCCCAACGCATTTCCTTCTGAATTCATTCCGATTTTGCGTGCGATGGGGCCATTCACAATCACAATCGGCCCAGAGAACCATGTCGTCGCCAGCAGGCCATGCATACAGAATTCGTCCATTAAGGCCGCTTCAACGGCCGCCAATACAACCGGCATATATTCGGGTAAGCAACCGGCCATAACCGCATTGATTGCTACCTTTTGCACCGTGCAATCAACTCGATTGGGCGGTGCGATGCCCAACACTTCGGCCGGATCTCGTTTGGTCCCTTGCAGCATTCGTAGCACACGCTCTGGCGTAGGAGGAACAACCGGCAACCCATCAGTCCATCCGCGGTCATAACAAGCTTCAATATCATCTTGCAGTGGAGGGATAGAGATTTGACGTGCGGTAATCCCAGTGTCTCCAAATTTCACCTGCAGACGCTCGGCCGTTCCCGGCATTACGTTCAAAGCACCACAGCCTGGCTTTGAAGCCATTAACCCTTTACCTAACCCTGAAACCCCAGATATTGATTCCCAATCAGTTCGGTCCCAGCTAAAGGTTCTCGCCACTTCTTCCCCATTTTCAAAACGGATAAGCGTCGGTACCACTTCAATGTTTAAACGAAATGAAGTTTCTAAGTCAGCATCATGCAGGGCTGCGGACGTAGGAAAATTAGGATCGTCTTGACTATAAATGGTCAAAGGCAAATTAGCCTCTGCAAGCTGATTATAAACGGGGGTCAACATGGTGCAGGTTTCGCAGTCACGTTTGCAAACAATAAGTAATCCGTCAGTAATATTCATAAGTCTTGGGTCTGAAGATTTGTTAAGCCTAATCGGCCGGATAGTAGCAGTTAACCAACAAGGGTCAAGCGAAATATCCTAGCCAGTGCATGAGTCCAACCGTTGAAAAACCTAAAATAATCCCGGCGGCGGCTTGCGCTGGAGAATGGCGGCGCAAATAGAGACGGGCAACCGTGACCGAAACAAGCACCGGCAATCCGATCAAAAAAGCTGGAATCCAACCCCAAATCACCCCGACCAAAGCAGAAAACGCCGCAGCACCCGCTGTATGCATGCTAATGAGCCAATAAATTGTAATTAAAAATAGCATGACCAAATTAATCACATTAAAGATCGCTAAATGCAAGACTCGATCTTCTAATTCAAAGGTGTAGGCTAACCCCCACATCACAAGCGAGCCAAAAATTGCCGCTAAATATGGAATGCGTCGTTCTCGCGTATTGCTCATATGCAATTCTTCAACATAGCCAAAATAGAGCATCGCCAACACCACTAAAATTGGCAATAGCGAGACCAACAGTCCATAAACAATCCCCCAGCCAATAGCGGTCCAAAATGGCATGACTGAGAAGCAGATCGCAAAGCCTAAAGCGGCATAAATAGTAGGTGGGCTAACATAATTTGAATAACGACGTGCAAACAATACTCGTCCAATGCGAGCTTGCTTATTGAAATCACGGGGTTCTAACGGAGAATTAAAGTTCAATTGATCACCTTGTTTCCATTTTACCAAAGGATACATTTTAAAGTGGCAAAAAAAAAGCCCTCTGAATAAAAAATCCAGAGGGCCAGAGGTTTATAGGATTAGATTCCCGAAGGGATCACGTTCCTTCTTCCCAAGAGTTCAAGTATTTCTCTTGTTCGTCAGTTAACACGTCGATGTCGATACCCATTGCAGCCAGTTTACGAGCTGAAATGTCCATATCAAGTTCAACCGGCATAGTGTGAACAGCGTTTTCGATCTTGCCTTTGTTGTCAGCCAAATATTTAGCTGCCATCGCCTGACCTGCGAAGCTCATGTCCATTACAGATGCTGGGTGACCTTCGGCCGCAGCCAAGTTGATCAAACGCCCTTCGCCCAAAATGTTAATACGTTTGCCGTTTGGCATCGTGTATTGCTGAACTGATGGGCGAACCTGTTTTGGCTCGCCACATTTTTTAGCCAATGCTTCAATGTTGATCTCAACATCAAAATGTCCAGAGTTCGCCAATAAGACACCATCTTTCATCGCTTCCATGTGGTGAAGGTCAAATACGTGGATATCGCCAGTTGCCGTTAGGAAGATGTCTCCAACTTTTGCTGCTTCTGCCATTGGCATAACACGGAAGCCGTCCATGACCGCTTCAAGCGCTTTAAGTGGATTCACTTCTGTAACGACTACGTTCGCACCCATACCACGCGCACGATCTGCAACACCACGTGAGCACCAGCCGTAACCCCCAACAACAAATGTTTTACCAGCTAATAGGTAGTTGGTTGCCCGGATGATACCGTCTAGGGTTGACTGACCTGTGCCGTAACGATTGTCAAACATGTGTTTGGTCAATGCGTCGTTAACAGCGATTACTGGGTATTCGAGTTTACCCTCGGCCGCCAATGCACGTAAACGAATCACACCTGTGGTCGTTTCTTCAGTTCCACCATACAAGTTATCTAGCAGTTCACGACGGTCACGATGTAAAGCGGTTGCAACATCGGCACCATCATCCATGACAATGTGTGGTTTGTGGTCCAAAACAGCATTCATGTATTTGTAGAATGTTTCGTTATCTTGTCCACGTTTAGCATAAACAGGGATCTCGTACTGAGATACAAGTGCCGCAGCCACATCGTCTTGGGTACTAAGTGGGTTACTTGCACACAAGAAAACGTCAGCACCACCTTTTTGTAACGCAACCATCAAGTTTGCAGTCTCAGTGGTCACATGCATACAACCGCCGATGCGTAAACCATCAAACGGCCGCTCTTTGCCAAACATCTCGCCAATGTCAGCCAAAACCGGCATTTCTTGAGCAGCCCAATCCATACGATGACGACCGCCTGGGGCTAAGTCGATGTCTTTAATTGAATAATCCATAATTAAAATAACTCCTTAAAGTTAAGTTTTTGCCGATCACTATTTTAAAATCAAGCGATCAATCAGCAAAAAAACATTTGTTTTCTATTTCAAAAGGGCGTCTAAAGCCCCATTATCATCAAAATTTTGACGGTACCGTTCAATAAATTGGCCAATTGTGTAAGAGTGGCCGATTGGCCCATTTGATTCAAGGACGTAAGCTGAAGCGAGCGCACCCATTCGGCCGCAGATGTCCCACGGCAATTCTAATTGAATACCACGCATCATACCGGCACGGTACGCATCGCCAGCACCAGTTGGGTCAACAGCCTGACTAATTGGCACGATAGGGATGTCGTATTTCTCACCATCCATCAAAAGCTCAGACCCTTCTTTTCCTTTTGTCACTAAAACACCGCGCGCTCGTTTATTGATTTCAGAACGAGACAAACCGGTCTTTTCTTCGATCATGCCCATTTCATATTCATTGACAGTCAACATGAAACAGCCATCGAGACCTTCTTTCAAATCGTCACCTGATAACCAGATCGTTTGCTGGCTCGGATCATAAATATAGTCAAGATCGATTCTTTTGGCTTCACGTACATAGTTTTGCATCGCGACCGGATCATTCGGAGAAATAATTGCCAAGCGTGCTGAAGGCACATCTCTTTCAAAAGATAATTCAACGGCATGAGCCATTGCACCCGTATAAAAGCTTGCAATTTGATTTTGCTCACTATCTGTGTTCGCAAAAAACGAGGCACAGGTTTTATCTTCGATCACCCGGATCCCACTAGTATCGACACCAACACCCTCTAGCCATTTACCGTACTCTCCAAAGTCATTCCCTACAGTGGCCATAATAGTTGGATTTCCACCCAATAATGCCTGGGTGTATGAAATACCAGGAGCGGTTCCACCTCGTAACTTAGACATACTTTCGACTAAAAAGCTCAAACTGATTTGATGCAGCTGGTCAGGTAAGAGATGGTCTGTAAACTTTCCAGGGAATTTCATAAGATAGTCAAATGCGACTGATCCTGTTACAACAATTTTCATGTTTTTACCTACTAATTGGGAGATTTCGATAATCAGACAAATAAATACCCCTCTTTTGAAGGGGCATATGCATTTCTGAGTCTGGTCAGGTTCCTTTTGAAGCCGAAATTATAGCACAATAGCCTTGAAAAATATCAGTATGTAAGTGTTGAATCCATGTAAAATTCGAACTTTTCACCTACATAAATAACCATTTATAAAAATCTCTTTGATTCTTTGGATGATTTGTACCCTTCTCAATTTATTATATCTCTGATATATCTTGGTTCACTTACCCAGAGTATAAAAAATAGTAGCCGACCTCGGTCAAAACCGTTTGGTTTCTATTGCTTAATCACTCTAGAAATTTGAGGAAATTGAATGTCTAATCGACCACCGTTTAAAATTTTAGTCTGCGACCCAATTGACGCCGTTGGCCTTGAGCTACTCAAGAACCATGCAGAAGTCGTTGAGAGGCCAGGTATCAGCCAAAAAGAGCTCGCACAAATTATCGAGGAGTTTGATGCAATTATCGTCCGAAGAGCCACACCGCTTCCGGCCGACATATTAACCAAGGCCGAAAAGCTCCGCGTCATCGGCCGCTCAGGCGCCGGACTAGATCGGATTGATCTAGCTGAGGCCAACAAGCGTGGCATACGGGTGGTTAATGCCCCTGAAGTCAACGTTGTCTCCGTAGCGGAGCTTGTATTCGGCATGATGATCATGCTAGCTCGCAATCTATCGGCCGCCAATAACGGCATGAAGAGTGGCCAGTGGCTCAAACAAGAGCTGCAAGGGATCCGTTTGTCAGACAAAACTTTAGGGCTTATTGGATTTGATCCCATTGCTCGCCAAATCGCGCTACGTGCAGAAGCCTTTGGCATGCACGTGGTCGTCTCTACAAAGCTTGCCAATGTAGAGCTAAACCAAATGCCGAACATCGACCAAGTCGAACTGAAAGAGCTACTTCAACAGTCTGATTTTGTGTCACTACATGAAAATATCAAAGATGGTGACGAAACGCTGATGCAAGGTAAAGAATTAGCGATGATGCGGCCGACCGCCTACTTGGTCAACTGTGCCGATGCAAAACTCATCGATCCAGTAGAAGCGGTTCAGAAGTTAAACAATGGGGATTTAGCCGGAATCGGAATCGATGCATTTGCGCAAGAACCGCTAGAAGATTTTTCACTGGCTGAGCATCCAAAGGTCATCGCGACACCCGGTATCGCGGCCGGCACTGAAGAAGCTCGCCAAGAAGCCTCAATTTTCGTAGCTGAGCAAGTAATCGATATTCTAAAGCACAACGAGCCAGGAGCTGTTTTGCCATTAGCCGTTGTGCCAATGGACAAGATCATGCCGCATGAAAGCATCGATCAAAAGCGAGTTGATCGCTTGAAAAGTCGACTAGAAGATATGGGTATGCTGGCGAACCCCCCTATTGTCACGCCACTTGAAGACCGATATATGGTGCTAGACGGGGCCACGCGCACGGCCGCCATGAAGCAGCTGGGCTACCCACATGCGGTCGTCCAAATCACGACAGAAGAAGAAGGGCTGGATCTGCACACATGGTTCCATGTGATTCAAAAGATAAATGCTGAAGCGCTCAAAAAGCTGCTTGAAGATTTACCTGACATTTCACTGGAGCCTGTCGAAGCAGCGGAGGCGGCCGACCGCATGTTTGAATATGGTGCTTTGTGCTATATCCACTTTGGAAATGGCAACGCTTATCTGATTCAGCCGGCCGTCGGCGTCAACCGTCTTGATGCCCTAAATCTCCTGACAGAAACCTATATCGAAGCGGCCTTTGTTGACCGGACCCTCGAGAATGACATCGCAAGGCTCAAGTCTGATTATCCTGAAATTACGGCCTTAGTAGTGTTCCCAGAGTATACGGTTGGTCAGGTCATGCAGGTCACATTAGGCGGCCGTTATTTCCCCGCCGGAATTACCCGATTCATCATCCCCGGCCGGATCTTACGTGTTAATGCAGAGCTTGATATTCTCAAGTCTGACAAAATGTCTTTAAACGAGAAAAATCGTTGGTTACGCCGCCATCTTGAAGACAAAGTACAAGGCAATCATGTCCGTTTTTACCGAGAAAGCGTCTATCTTTTAGACGAGTAATTCCTTTTCCTCAACTCAGTAATCTAACAAAAAGGGCTGGTCGAATTTACCATTCGATCAACCCTTTTTTTATTGATGGGAACTTATCAGGCAGCCCAGTCGTTTCATCTCCATACCCAACATGCAGAGCCTTTTCTGCATAACCCAACAGGAGAATAAAATGAAGAAGATACAGACGTTTTGCGTACTGGTAGGATTCGTATTGCTACTCACCGCTTGTGGTGCCGCAATGGAGCCTCAGTTTGTTGAGGTTGAAGTGACACGCCTAATGGAAATGGAGATGGGCGATGAAGAAATAGAGGTCGTTCGAGAAGTTGAAGTTGAACGAGAAGTAGAGGTTGAAAAAGTTATTGAAGTTGAAGTGGTCAACGAACCGGCAAATCTCGACTCGCAATTGGCAGAGCAAACAACGGTGCAACGTCGCCGCAATCGTTTGATTATCAAAGATGGAAACATCGAGGTTACAGTTGCGGACAGTCAACGGGCATTGGACAATGTCGGGCAGCTCGTTACTGCCACAGGTGGCTACATCATCGGCCAAAAAGTATATAAACTTGATGAATTTGACTATGTGACGATGCAAATAGGCGTTCCGGTTGAAGAGTTTGAACGTGCGATGGAGTCTTTACGAAAGCTAGGAACAGTCACTCAAGACTCAGCGACCGGAGTCGATGTAACAGATGAGTTTGTTGACCTAGAATCTCGCTTGGGAAATTTACAAATCAAACAAGAGCGGCTACGGACGTTTATGGCTGAAGCAAAAAAGATTGAAGATGTACTCAAAGTTGAAGCTGAACTCAGTGAGGTTGAAGAGGAGCTAAACGTCATTCAGGGACGTATCAACTTTCTAAAAGATCGCTCAAGCTTTTCAACGATAAGCATTCAAATCAATCCGTTGGTGCCAACTGCCACCCCTTCGCCAACGCCAACCTCAACACCGATTCCAACCCCCAGCAATTGGCGGCCGGGTGATACGGCTCAAGTCGCAGCAGTAGAACTACAAGAAACATCACAAAGTTTAGCAAACGGGATCATTTATGTCGGCATTGTTTGTGGACCATGGTTTTTGTTATTGCTCCTAGTCGGTTGGGTATTATTCTCAATCAATCAACGTTTTGGCAAAAGGTATGAGCTACCGGCTCGGTTATACCGATCTAACCAAAGTGATCGTGACGCAGTCAATCGGGAATCTGAGACGGGAGACAAACAAGATTAGGTTCAACTGAATTCTTTTTGAAGGTTAAATGATGCAGGTTCAGGCTAGACAACTTGAACAGAGTTGGGCAAGCGGCCTAGTCTGAATTTGCGATACTGAGCTTTAAGACCAACGTTTCCAATCTACAGTGATAATGCCCTGCATGCCCCGTAATTTTTGAGTCAGCCATTCAAGGTCAGCCATCTTCTGAACTCGTACTGTCATACTCAACACAGTAACGCCTGTTTTTTGAATCGTTTCGCTCTTACCACCAGATAATCGAATTTGCCGGCCGCTGATGAGCTTAGCGATATCTTCAGTTAGGTGCGGCCGTCGATAGGCTTTAATCTGTAACGGGACATCCCAAAATTCAGCTTCGTCCATCCCCCAACTCACATCGATAATACGAGCCGGTTCGGCTAATCCGGTTTTCTGAAATTGAGCACAGGTCATGCGATGCACCGTCACACCCCGGCCGCGCGTGATATACCCTTTAATCGGCTCTGGTGGGATTGGCATACAACAATTCGCCATGTGGTAAGCAATCCCCTCTAACCCCTCAACAATCAACCCTTTTGGTGGATTTTTAGCCTTACGTTTCGAGAGGTCATCAGCAGGCTCACTTTCCTCGAGATCAACCTCGATTTTTAGCTTTGGATCAGACTTATGCCGATCAAGAATCAACCCTATCGTACCGGTAATCTGCGTATAAGAGATATCGCCAAATCCGATGCGTGCATAAAAATCATCGGCCGATTTTTCTTCAAAAAATTCAACTAATTCCTCAGCGGATACAACCGCTCCATGCCGTAATCGCTTTAATTCTGATTCGACCAGCTCCATGCCACGCAAAATGTTTTCATCCCGTTCATTATCACGAAACCATTGACGGACTTTGCTTCGCGTCCGGCCACTACGTGCGTATCCGGCTGTTTCACTCATCCAGTCACGGCTGGGCCCACCCCTTTTTGCCGTCACGATTTCGACCCGGTCACCTGGCTGAAGTCTATAGTTAAGCGGCACCATTTGTTGATTGACCCGCGCCCCACGACAACGATGCCCAACTTGTGAGTGAATGCGATACGCAAAGTCAATCGGTGTTCCTCCCTCAGGCAATTCAATTAAATCATCGTTGGGGGTAAACACATAAATTCGTCGATTCAAGTCATCAACGTTGACCATCCGGTTTTCGGCCGGGGCATCTTCCGGTGTTTCATCACGCAGGTCGATCAGCAGTTGCTGCAACCATTTAACTCGTTTCACCAGTTCAGAAGATGGTTTACTTCCCTCTTTGTATGCCCAATGAGCTGCAACCCCTCGCTCGGCATCATCATCCATCGCTCGCGTGCGGATCTGAACCTCTAAAACCTGACCATCTTGATCATATATCGCCGTATGCAATGACCGATAACCGTTGGGCTTTGGGTTAGCAATGTAGTCATCAAACTCCGATGGGATAGGTGACCACATCCCATGAACTAGCCCCAATGCCTGATAGCATTGCCCCACATTGTTATCTTTAATAACAACCCGCAACGCACTCAGATCGTATATTTCAGAAAACGGGAGGCGTTTGCGCTCCATTTTGCGATGAATTGAATAGATGTGTTTTGATCGTCCTTTAACCGAGGCTTCAATGCCCTGATTCTCCAGTTTTGCCTTTAGCTCGAGAATCCGCTGCTCAATGCGCTCATCACGCTGCTGTTTTTTCTGAGCCAGCTGGCGGGCCAATGCACCATATTTTTCGGGTTCTAAATAGCGAAACGATAGATCTTCAAGCTGCCATTTTAAGGACCACATACCTAAACGGTTGGCGATAGGTGCATAAATTTCAGCCGCTTCTTTTGCCACCGGTAGGGTAAATTCTTGATCTAAATGACCGATGGTTTTTAGGTCGGTCAAACTGTCAGCCATTCGGATGACAAGCACGCGAATATCATCGTCCATTGAGTTTAAAATTGCCCGGCGCAATCTTTCCAGCTGACGTGGATCATCTTTTTTATCGAGTAGGCTTGTGTATGGCGCTAAACGGTTTAATCCCTGAACCAGATCAAACACACTGTTCCCTAAGGCGTCTCGTAACAGCGCACTGTTTTTATCTGAATCGTAAAATTCATCGAGCAAGACATCGTGCACCATTCCGGCCGCCGTTGTCAGTGGGTCAAGGCTAATAGATGCCAGATGCCATGCCACCGTTTGATCATGCTCAAGATACAGCTCTCCCGACAAACGCCGCCGCTGTTGATGAACCTTGCCAGAAAATTGATAAGCTTGCTTTAAATACGCCTCTGTTTTTGCAGAAACCGGTGAAGGCAAAAGCGCGATGATTTGATTTAATGTCGGAATCTCGATTTTCATTTTCATCACAAATAAAAAAGCGCCTTCTACTTAGTAAAAGACGCTTTGGAATCAACAATAATTTTTAGTTGAAATGGTGCTTTTTCTTAAGAATCAGCACCTTGGTCTTCTTCGTCTTGTTCAGAGTTCTTTCGGCCTACAATTGAGTTGATATCAATGCCGCCCAGTGTCTCAGACGCGTTGTTTGTCATTTTGTTAACGTTTTCTGACCAATTTTGGCGATTTTCATTAACTCGATCACGCCAGTCAACGCTTCGCTCGGCAAATTGAGTTCGAGTTTCTTCACCAGACTGAGGTGCAAGTATCAATGCAACGGCTGCACCAACTAGCCCCCCGATTATAAAACCGGCTAGAAATGCCCCAAAACTACTTTCACTTTCATTCCTTTCACTCATTTTTTAAATCCTCTATTTTGACTACAAACCGATCTTACCTTCTATTTCGGCAAATTTTTACGACGGTCACCAAATAAGGTGCGCGCCCCCTTTCGAATGCCGACCATAAAACTTCGCGTTTTAATAGCGGGTTGGACGACATTTTTACTCACAAAGCTGGTTGTACCCTGAAGCATTCCAATTGTTTCGTTGGTACGTTCTAAGATCGGCCGTAATTCGTAGTCGATCATATTAATTAGTCGAATCATTGCGATCAACATCATCACCATCACGACCACGGCCGCACATGAGACCAATGCAAACAGCATGATAAAGACATCACGCATCGCTTCAATACGATCTGGATAAGAAAATGCCAACCATATAATCAGAGCAAAAAGCCCAATCAGAATTACAGAAACAGAAACTGCAGATATCCAAACAATCTTCCCAGAAATAAGGGAGCTTCGGCCATTTGCGGGTGAAGATACTGGGTTGTCTAATCGATTGTTACTAGTCATTTGGAATTCGGTAAGTTTCGCTGGAGTATATCATTGCCCCATATCGGGTTCAAAGAAAACTTATAATGCTTATTCGCTATCAGCTTGCGGCAAATTAAATTTTTCAGCCATTTCATCGGCCGACAATCGGCCGGTGTTGCGAAAAACCATCACAGTCGGCTGATCATACACGGTAAAGCTCTCATCAGCCCGTACAAAAGAAAGCTGCCGTCGACTGGCAAAATAGTCTGACACAATGGCCGGAGGGGTAATTCTTGGCCAAGAAAACAGATCCGGAACCAAGTACAAACGGCCGATATGAGGCGGCCGATCTTGCACAAACGCAACCTCATACCCTAACTCACCATCAAACAAAAGCTGATGAAACTGCCCTGAAAGTGGATAAAGGTCGGGCAAGCGAGGAGTTACCCCATAACTGCGATTTGATGGAACTACGAAAAAATCAGCTTCAGCCAGAGTCTCTAGATTATTTTCCAACTTCTCTAGACTATCGTTCTCATTTCCTGATTTGCTTAACCAATTAACGGCCGTTAAATCAACCCGATTACGATTCGCGGTACGCCCATCCAACATTACGGTAGAAGGCAGTTGTTCGTCCCAAACTTCATTAGCGACCACAGATCTACCCGGCACATTCTGAACCATCCATAACGATGCCGCCTGCCACGGATGAATTTGACTGTAAATAGAGGAAAAGGCGATCGCATAAAGAAGGGTAAAGGAAAAAACAAAGGTTAATGCACTGCGACGCAGCCACTTTTGTGGAATCTGCCATAAAAGCCATGCGGCAAATAACATCAAAAATGGGGTCAAGGGAAGCAAATACCGCATGAATTTGACATGGAAACGGCCGGTAGCAAGAAAATATGGCAAGCACCACCCAAGCAAGATAAGCCCTTTCACCCAGATCGATTGCGTCTGACCCTGCTTAATATCTCGGTATCCATGCCATAGAGCCATTCCAGAAAAAACAACAAAAGCGATAAAAGCTGTGTAACCCAGCGCCGCTCCCATCCCCCAATTAATCTGATTTTCAATGTGATAAAGATATGGCAGCGTGCCGTCGTACTGACGCACAAACGGGAATGCACTACTACCGCCCACCATGCTACTTTGGTCGCTAATATTCTCAATATAACAAGCGGCCGGAATGTAGGGCATCTGCGCGATACGGCTGTCTGGCGCAGCAAAATTGCAGGTTGTGTCTAAAATCGCAAACGGATTGGTCACAAAAAAGACGAGGAGCACCCAAAACCCATACTTGATGGAACGCCACACAATTTTTTCGCGTGATAAAAGCAAGATAACAATGAATGCGGGCAGTCCTAAAATAATGGCGCTGAATTTTGAGCCAATGGCCAAACCTGTCGCAACGGCAGCAAAAGTTAACGCCCATGGGGTGGGGTTAGGCAGTGCATCAAAGATTTCTTGTTTGGGTGGCAGGCTATAGAGAAGTAGCAGCAGGGTTAAAACGACAAAAAAAGCGAGGGCTGGATCGGAGATAAAGAAATGGGCCTGCTGAATGTGCATTACATTCACAGCTAAAAAGGCAGCTGCGGTCAGCCCAATTTTTGTACCAGCCATTTTGCGGCCGATAAAAAACAGCAACACAACTGACCCGATATCGAGCAAACCGCTCATCCACCGGCCGACCAAAGCGATACGATCAAAGCTATTAAGTTGCTGAAAGCTAAGCAGCGACTGTGCAAAAAACCGTTCACTTTCAGGAATCTGCATCGGCTGTAAAGCGAAAGCCACCGCCTGATCAAGCAACACACCTAAATAAAGCGGCACGTGCCCATAAGCAAATTTTCTTTGTTCGTCTAGGGGCAGAACAATACCACCGCTACGTTTTTGAGCAGGCCAATAAAATGGATTAAATGTTGATTTATCGGCCGTAAATGCGTCCTGTAGGCTATCGTTACCCAAAAAGTCAACCGATGTCGCTACCCAAGCAATGTAGCGCTCGTCTGGATGATAATGTTGATTCTGATCCCAGTTGATCCCTCGCCACCGAAAAAACGCGGCCAACAAAATGATAAAGACGAGAAAAGCCCAATCCCACCAAAAAATTTTGTTTTTCGCTTGAATAGGGTTCAACATTTGCTGCCCGTTGGCTAAATAAAAAACGGGCTGGATTTCTCCAGCCCGTTCATTTCGACTTTAAATTTACACAGTTTCTCTAATTTTATAATTGAAAAACTGCCTAAACATTTTTTACTCTTCAGTTGCTTCTTCAACGGCAGCTGAGCTTTCCAGTTCACCACCCTCTTCCATATCATCGTCTTCAGATTCAACTCTGTTTGCGAAGAAACGAGCTACCGTAACATCTGGGCTGGTTAAGATTGTAACGCCTTCAGGCACTACGATATCACCAACATTTAGAGTACGGCTTGGAGAATCAATAATTTCAGCATTTGCTTCAATCTCTGAGATCAATGCGTCTGGTGATGCTTCAATTTCTAGTGTGCTCAATACCTGAACGGTTGTACCAATTGCTTCTTGTTCTGGAATTGAAACACCGACAATGACGATAGATACTTCAGTACGAATCGTTGATGAGGCATCAATTTCCAAGAAATCAACATGGATCAAATCGGTACGAAAAACATGCTTCTGAATTTCGCGAGCCAAAACCCGGCGTTTTTTACCATTAAGGTTGAGGGTGAGGATTGCATTGTCACCTGCATCACGCAAGGTTAGTTGTGTGGCAAGTTCATTCACCTGAATATTCTCAGGATCATTTAGACCATAAATGACAGCCGGAACAAGGCCATCGCGACGAAGTTGTTTAACTTTTTTACCTGAAACATTACGAGTTTCAGCTTCTAATACAAAATTCTTTGACATAAGGTTTTCCTTTGACAACAAAGAACCCCATCTAGGAAACTACACCAATCTAGAAGGGGTTCGGATTCAGTCCAATTCCTTACCAGTTCGTTCTGGCACGAAACAGTCTGCGTGAAGTAAAATTGCGATTGTCTGATGGCACGTTATGTCATCTGACTTCAAACACGGGCCAAGAAGTATAACATACAACTTTTTACCGTTCAACAATATACAATCATATTACATAGGCTTTTAAAAGCTTTGGATTGATGACTGATTCAAGCAATTGATATAATAAATCCAAGCAGATATAAAAAACTATTGATTCACTTAGGTATAAAAAAGAGATGACAGTCAAACAGGTAAATTCAATCGAAGATTTTCTTTCATACGTCCAAAGCTCTGGCAATTTACTAACACCAGAACATGCTCAACACTGGGCCAACGGCACCCTCCAAATGTTGGGAGTCAATCTCAGCGGCCGCGTTAAGAAGGCGCTGAAAAATGCGTTACCAGATTCATTAAGCTATCAATTGGGTCGCGTTTTTTGGGTGGCTTATTTCCGTAATGAAAATATGGCTGCCCGCGATTTTGCGACTCGTGTTGCCCGTCGCAGTCGGGCGAGCAGCGACCCCGATTTTGCACTATACCCAATTCAAGCGGTATTCGGTGGTGTAAAGTCTTTGATCAACAATGATGATCTAAGTGAAAAAATCCGCGACGATCTTTCGCCGGAACTCAGCAAACTGTGGGAAGAAGCATAGATCGCTGGTTACCGTAGCAACTTGCCATTTAGCTTTGATTACTCCGAAAATCCATCGAATTTATCTTTCAAAATTTCACCAGCAACTACTAATGTTGCTGGTGTTTCTTTTTTTAAGTAGTTGCGGATTAGTCCCCACGCTTGATATTGAATTAAATACAGATGAAACAGGGGAGCAAACAGAACAGTCGGCCGCCTTTACCTACCAAATCGTTATAGATGGAGCTACACGTGAAATCTCATCATCCGCCCCCACAATTCGGCAGCTACTAGAAGATGCTGGCATTGAAACAGGCCTCAATGATGAGATTACTCCCCCACTTTATGAACCGGCCATTCCCGGTTCAACCATCACAATTGTTCGTGTCACCGAAAGCACTGAAACCATTGAACGAAGCATTCCCTTTGAACGTCGCACCGTACGGAATGAAACGATGGGAGTCGGCGAACCATCGGTCATTATTCAAGAAGGGCAAACTGGGCTTGAAGAACTAACTGTCCGCATAGTCTATCGGGATGGAATTGAGTCGGATCGGCGTGTCACACGCGTTTCATTGGTGCAAGAACCGCAAGAAGAAATTCTAATGATCGGTGTAGACATCGTTTCTCCAGAGCAGTCGGTTCGGTTTGATGGCATGTTGGCTTACATTAATGGGAGCGGCGCCCAAATTTTACGTGGCGACAGCACCTTCCCTGAAACGCTTGACCTAGGTGGAACACCGGACCGACGTGTGTTTGCCCTTTCCCCAAATAGCGAATGGCTATTATACACGATTACAGAAGATGAAGATGACTCTAAATTTAATTCGCTTTGGCTGATTTCAACTGAGGCAGGCGAGCGGCCGATCTCACTAGAAAGCGAAAACATCTTGTGGGCCGATTGGAATCCTGCCCGCCGAGAACGCAATGAAATCGCTTGGTCGACTGGCGTACCGACCGTTTTATCACCCGGATGGGAAGCCAACAATGATCTATGGCTGGCTGAAATCGAGTCGAGTGCCATCGTTACCGAGACCCTTGAACAAATTTTACAACCCTACCCAGCAACCTATGGCTGGTGGGGGGGCGACTATAAATGGTCGCCTGATGGTTCACAGATCGGCTATAGCTTTGCGAATGAGATTGGCGTTGTGCAGGCAAGACGTAATCGGACGGAAAACAATGAAGCGGATGAGACCATAGCGTTACAACCGCGCCAAACGTTGCACAGTTTTACCGAGTATGACACCCGCTCCGACTGGGTTTGGATACCGCCACTCTCATGGTCGCCTGACGGCACACTGCTAGCTTTTACACGTCACAGTAGTGACGAAACAACGGCCGATGCTTTTGACACTTGGATTTTGCATGTCCCCATCGCTCAATCAAATGCCAACAATGGCTCAAACGACAATGGCGCGATTGAGCTGAGAAACGACAGCGGCATCTGGAGCTATCCATATTGGGCAGCTGATGTTAACCAAGATCAAGCGATTGCGTGGCTACGTGCTTCAAATCCGGCTAATTCACTGAGTAGCAGCTACTCCTTATGGCTGGCTGACGAAGATGGCAGCAACAGCAGGCAGATATTCCCGGCCGAAGGCGTATCAGGGGCATTTTCGCGCGAAAGAGGCTCAATTGCATGGAGCTCGGCCGAACCAGACCGCTTGGCGTTTGTCTATGACGGGGACCTGTTTTTATACGATGTGTTTGAGCAAGACGTGCAACAGCTTACCCAGAGCGATGGTCGGGTCAGCCACCCAACTTGGGCACCGTATGGAGCGGGGCAGTAATAAGCTCTGATTACAACGGATAACAATATCGTAGGCGTAGGGAAGCCGTTGTCCCGATTTTCCTGTTTTTGATACGATCCTCACATGATGCGACTCAGCATAACCCGAAAACAACTAACGCTAATCCTGTTACTGACGCTTTCACTAGCGAGTATCTTAGGCACAGGTCTAATCAATCGGCAAATTGATTTTGAAACACGGGGTGTTTTCGATATCGGTGATTCGCTTGTAACCCACTCGATGCATGTTGGACCAGAGATTGGCCTAGTTGTAGCCCTTGAACAGTATGATCTAGCAGAATTAAAAAGCAATTTTCAGCAGATTGACGAGTTGGGCGTTAAGAAAATGCGCCAAACATACTATTATGATTCTGCTTTTGATTGGTCGGTAGCCGATCAACATTTTGAGATTGTTCAAGCATTCCCAGAACTTGAGATTGTGCCATTACTAGATGGCAATCCGGCCGATAATTTTAACCCCATCTCACCAAATGAATTCGCGGCTTGGGCAGCTGAATTTGCAAATCGTTATGGTGAGCGTATCGAAGCTTATATTATTTGGGATGAGCCAAATATCACCACCCATTGGGGAAATGGAGAGATCAATCCACAGAGTTATGCCGCCCTACTATCAGCTACATCAGTTTCAATACGATCAATAGACCCAACAGCCGAAATTATCTTGGCTCCTCTTGCCCCAACCACAGAAAACAACTTATTCAATATGGCGGAAGATGCCTATCTACAAGAGCTCTACGCGGCCGGTGCAGCCGACTCATTTGATGCTGTGGCCGTTAAACCATATGGCTTTGAGCATTCACCTTTAGATCGAACTGTAAAGCAGGATCTCCTCAATTTTAATCGGCCGATTCTAGTTCGCGAAGTTATGGTCAAGAATGGTGATGGGCACAAACCGGTGTGGGCGGGCAACTGGGGCTGGAACGGTTTAGAGCAGAATTGGAGAGGAGAAATTTCCCCCTGGAAAAGTGTTTTGCCCACAGAGCAGACTGACTACACGCAGAATGCATTTGGCCGTGTTCAAATGGAATGGCCATGGATGGGAACCATGTTCTTGCGTCATTGGGACCCACCGATGACAGATATAGAAAAAACATCTGATCCTGCAATCGGTTTTTCAGTCTCAAATCAGCCTGACTTAAACTGGCTCCAGAATATAGTGGGCAGCCAAGATTCAGAATTCGCTCAACCCGGATATCATCCGGCAAGCCCAGATTTACATGCGGCCGAATGGCTCGGCGATTGGCGATTCTCACCTGAGTTTGGCGCAGATATGAGCGAAAAGGGTGATGATGAACAACCTGATCAAGTTATCCTTAATTTCGAAGGGACCGATATTGGTCTGCGAGTCCGTCGGGCAAATTATCGAGCACGCTTTAACATTTTAATCGATGGGGAACCAGCCAACGCACTGCCACAGGATGATCGTACGGCCGAATTTGGGTCAGCTTTGGTGCTCAACACCAATAGCCCAGATGAAGATCAAGTTGAGACGATAACGGTTGCAACAGGGCTAGCTCCCGGCCGTCATACGATGGTCGTCACAGGTTTCAGGGGGTGGGATCAGTGGGCGCTCAAAGGATTTGTGGTTGCCAATCAACCAGAAACAAGCGGTTTAGAAAGTGCGCGTTCAATTCTACTGGCTTTGGCTATTACCTTTGGAGCCGCCGCGTTATTGATCGCCCCATCAGCTATGCTAGGGCAATTCCTAACTCAGCTCATACCGTCATCCTTGAGTACACAAGGCTACCTGTGGCTAACCTCTTTGGCGGCCGGGATCGTCTCAATCAGCGGTTGGCTCACATGGGGGGCAACCGCCGAGGGGATCTTCAGGCGTTTGGGTGACGGCTCACAAATAGCAATGCTTTTTGGCACAGCTTTTATTTTTTATATCACCCCATGGCTGCCTGTTTATTTGGTGGCTCTCTGCTTTTTGTTTTTATTGATTTACCAACGGCCAGTTTTGGGGATGGTCCTCATTACATTTTCAATTCCGTTTTACGTACCACAACTGCAAAAACCGATCTACCAATACCGCTTTTCCCCTGTCGAAATTTTCACGCTAGTAACATTCGGCGCGGTTCTATTATGTTTTAGTTGGCTATGGATAAAGGGGTTGGCCAATGACTCGCCAACTCAAAGCCAAATAGAAGCTAGCAGAGAAAACGTAGCCGACCGTTTCCAACTCTCAGCTGTAGATGCAGGAGTTTTGCTTCTCTTTATCGTCGCCTGTATCTCGCTCATTTTTACGGAACGCGTGGGGGTTGCAACCAACGAATTACGCACAGTTATCATCGGTCCTACACTTTTTTATTGGCTATTACGAAAAATCGAACTCACCAAAACAGAGTTAAATTGGTTGCTTGTGGCTTTTATCAGTAGTGGGTTACTGGTGGCGCTCATCGGCCTAGTCCAATATTTTTCGGGCAGCAACTTGATTACGGCCGAAGGTGGCTTACAACGGTTACGTTCGATTTATGGCTCGCCCAACAATGTAGCTCTATACCTCGGCCGGATATTTCCGCTACTTCTAGCCTTTTTACTCTCGATTGCTTTACAAAATAAATTTAGCCTCAAAGCGATTAAGTCGGCTTGGCACATCATATTGGCAATACTTATTATTTTGGCAGCGGTTTTACTCTCGTTTAGCCGTGGTGGCATCCTTCTAGGACTACCAATTTCGGCCGCAACCGTGCTAATTTTGTTCCAAAAGAAACGTAAGCGGCCGGTATGGCCGTGGATCATCACTGGGGCAGTTGCCATCACCATCGTCTTTTTTGCGGCATTACAGGTCCCTGCACTAGCTGGACGCCTGACCCTCAGCGGCCAAACAGCCGGATTCAGGCTCAATTTGTGGCTATCGAGCTGGCAAATCATTCAGGAACAGCCGCTAACTGGTGTGGGACTAGACAACTTTCTGTACGCTTATCGCAATCGGTACATTTTGGCCCGTGCATGGCAAGAGCCAAATCTGAACCATCCACACAACCTTATTTTAGACTTCATCACCCGCTTAGGAGTATTTGGGCTGCTAGCAGCCGTCTTAATCTTTTGGGGCACACTCAAAAACATCTTTTCAAATTTGCGTCAACAATTGACTCTATCAGATTGGGCAATGTGGGCCGGGCTAGCTGGCTCAATCGCTTATATCTTGGCGCACGGACTGGTTGACCATTCATTCTTTTTAGTGGATTTAGCTTACTCAACCTATTTTATCGTAGCAATTAGCGGTCTCCCCTTGATAAAAACCGATCTATCCTCAGCAAGCGATTAAATAAAAAGCTGGTTTTTTGATATTGTGCGAAACTATCCTCACCAGTATGGGTTTTCATATGCGAGGTCCAGTCAGTTTGATAAAAATATTAAAATTTGACAAAAGACCACCTGAATCTAGAATTCATTCCTAGTACAGGTTTATAATTTAGCAAACAACACAAAACAGTAAGTACAGAACCATTAGTGGAGGATATCAATGAGTGATACAACAAAACGTGTAACAGCAATCATCGTCGATCTTTTAGGCGTAGAAGAAGACCAAGTAGTCCCAGGGGCTCACTTCCGGAATGACCTAGAAGCAGACTCTCTTGACCTAGTTGAACTAATCATGGGATTTGAAGAAGAGTTTGGTGGCGAGATTTCTGATGAAGAAGCGCAAAAAATCACAACAGTTGGTGAAGCTGTTGCTTATTTAGACGCGAAAGCTGCAGCCTAACTCGATTTAAAGCTTAAACTCAAAAACAACAAAAGCGGCGTTTAACGTCGCTTTTTTGTTATCTGTTTTTATTTTGAAAATAGACCCAAACTGAATAAAAAATCAACAGAGTCCCCAGCAAATGTAAGCCAAAACCAAGGCCTGGATTAGGCGTCAAGCGAAGCCAAAATATGTAAGCAGACCGGGAAAGGTACAAAAGGCGAGTTGGCAGTATCAAGCCAATTAAAGCCAATAGAGCAATTACACCCATTAAAACAGAGCCAGGAAGCCGAGAGAGCCACGGCCGTAAAATAGCCATTACAAAGACTAAACCGATCAAAACAAGTCGAAAACGCCATTCTGAAAAATTATTGTACTTGTCTATATTTAAAGGTAAGGTCTCTAAAGCTGGGAAGGCGATAAGAGCTACGGCACAGCCAGTCAAAGACATAATCCAGCCACGTCGGCCGTCTATTTGAGCCAAAACAGACCAAAGCACAACCATCGCGCCGAGTGTCAGCGGAGGCAGATAAAAGATGTTTCGATTCGGCAATTCCCCACTGGCAAACTGCGGCATAAATTTAAGCCACTCACTAATATCAAGCCCGATCAGTGTTAGCCCAACAGCCTGGTGCTTAAACCAAGGCAAAAAATAGCCTACTAAAATCAGCGTAAATCCAGCCAAAAGCCAATCAGACCAACTAAGTTTTCGAAGCAAAATAGCTTTTTCGTTTAAAACTGTCATAGGCGAATTATAAGTCGTTAAGCAAATGAAAAACTAAACCCTGACCCATCGATTACCCAACTATGCATTTGGGGGGTCAATTAAGCCCTGCAAGTTTTGATCTTCTTGCTCTTGTGAAGCGAAAAATGCGGCTAGTTTAGGGCTTTGGCGTTGGCGTAGGGCTAGTAAAGCCACAGCTTGGATATCGGCAGGCTCAACAATTAAACGTCCGTCTGAAGCAGCATGTGCCCGGGCCGCTTCAAACATTGAGATTTCAGCTCGACCCGATTCGATTTTAGCAGCCGCTACGATGTTAAGGCCTAATTCTTTGGCATCCGGAGAGATCTTGACCTTGGGCAACAGGTCGGCCGCTTTTTGAACCTCAGCCGCTACATCCAACGTCGCTTTTGCATATTCGGCCGACAACTCCTCCGCATTCTGACGATGGCGCAGAGATTGTTCGTAAGCATGGTACCGATCTTCAGGGTCTTCAAGGCCGCGCACAATCACCCGTAACCCAAAACGATCCATAATCTGCGGCCGGAGCGTCCCCTCTTCAGGGTTCATTGAACCCGCTAACACAAAACGAGAACGATAGGTCAGATTATTCGCACCACGCCGCACCATGTAATATCCCTGCGCCGAAGCATCAAGAATCGCATCAAGCACCCCATCTTCAAGAAGATTAACTTCATCAATATACAGCAGATGATTATCAGCCTGAGCCAGAATTCCCTTTTCGAGTCGAATTTTCCCTTTTTCAGTTAAGGCACGCTCATTGATACCACCCACCACGTCTGCTAGCTGCGCATTCAACGGCAACTCGATGAGGCGCATTTTTTCTTTTTTGGATAAAGGCTCATCATACCCAAATTTGGTCGCACAGCTTTTACATACCGCACTCAACCCATCTTTCTCAATCGCAGCTTCGGTACAGTTTAACCCATCAGTACACAAGCTGCGGGTCACATCGGGCAACAGGTCGATTAGAGAACGCACGGCCGTCGTTTTGGCCGTTCCACGTGATCCAATCAACAAAACGCCACCAATTGCCGGATTGATAATAGACAGGAGTAGAGCTAGCTTCATCTCCCGTTGACCAATCAAGGCCAAAAACGGGAACGGCTCGCCATCAGCCAAGCCCATATCCCGACCTGACTGTTTGATGACTTTATGAGCGGGCGAAGCATTTCGCAGTATTTTTAAAAGGGTGGATTCAGCCATTTTTCAAGATTACAGTCGTTGGGCTAGTTCGCTTCATCTAATTGTAAACGAAGCTTGCGCCGCAATTCGCCATTCTTAAAGGCGGCAATTTCATCTTCAGTTTCAGGCACAACTTTGGGCACTTCAGTCGGTTTGCCGTCTTTGCCCAAAGCGACATAAACAAAATAAGCGGTATTGGTATGTGTTACTTTTCCGGTTGCCACTTTTTCCGCTCGGACGGTGACTCGCGTTTCAATCGATGTCCGGCCGACCCAAGTGACACAAGCATCGACAATCATCAGGTTTCCCACATGGACGGGTGAATGAAAACGCATGCTGTCCACAGTTACAGTCACAACCGTGCCACCTGCGTGGCGTACGGCCGCCATCGCGCCTGCCTCATCACAAATTTTCATGATGATGCCACCATGTACATTGCCTAATGTATTGGCGTCAGTTGGCCCCATTACCTGGGCAAGTGTAATTCTTGATTGTGCAACAGTTTTACTTTTCATGCTTTAAGCTTATCAGCGTCGTCCAGCCTAGACCAATAGTAAGCGTGTATAAATTGAGAGAAGCTGTTCGGCCGAACGCTTCCAAGTGAATTGCTTTGTCTGCTCGTATCCGGCCGCCACCAGTTTGCTGCGAAGTTCTTCATCCTTCAATAGATCAGCTAAACCATTCGCCCAAGCATCAACTCCCTCTGGTGCAAGCTGAATCGTGCAGTTGCCAGCGACCTCTGGTAAGCAAGATGCGTCTGAATTGATTACAGGTGTTCCGCATCCCATTGCTTCAAGAATCGGCAAACCAAATCCTTCATATAAGCTAGGAAAAGCCAGCAAAGTTGCTCCTGAATAAATGGCAGGCAAATCTTCATCATCGACAAAGCCTGTAAAAATAACCCGGCCGTCGAGCCCTTGATTCTGAACCTCTGCCAAAATATCTTCAAACAGCCATCCTTTGCCCCCCGTAATCACTAAGTTATGGGGAAATAGGTGAGCAATTTTGCCGAAGGCTTGAATGAGTAGCTTGTAGTTTTTGCGCGGTTGGACTGTGCCAACAGATAAAATCCAAGGCGCATCCCCCAACTTGTATTTTTGCCGGATTTTGTTGATTTCGGCCGGATCTTCTACCGGTGCAAAGCGAGGATTAACGCCACTGTAAAGCACAGTGATTTTTTCGGCCGGAGTTTGCCACAGCTCAACAAGGTCATTTTTTGTCGCAACCGAATCTGCCAAAATATGAGTCGCCCGGCCGACTGACCAAGGCACAACGCTATTCAGATAGCTGACCAAAGCAGGGGTAAATGTTTTAGGGTAATGCAGGAAAGAAAGATCGTGAACAGTAAGCAGCGAGGGAATGCTTCCTGCCAATGGTGGCAACACAAAGTCTGGAGAATGAAAGAGATTCAAGCGGCCGGTAAATGTCTGGACCGGAAACGGAATACGTAAACGATACCATATGCGGTATAGCCATTTTTCATCTAAAAAGGCTGGCGCATGTTTGATAGCAGGGTGGGTAGGCAGCGGGTTTGCAACTGGGGGTTCTACAGGCGGCCGAGCAGAAAAAAGAGTAAGGTCGAATTGGTCAGCAAAATCAGTTTCATGAGCCAAAGAGTGGATCAGTTCACGTGTATAACGGCCGATTCCAGCCCCTTGAGTTAAGGCAGAAGTAACATCTATGCCAACCTTTACCCTTCTTCTACTCAATGGATCAATTTCCTTCTAGCTGGGTTTCTTACTAGCTTTGCTCAGCAGAAGCAGGCTCCGCATGAATATCAACGTCTGAGTAGGTCCAGTAGCGATTAACAAAAAAGTTCCAAACCATAACAGTCCCAACAATCAAGACAAGGCAAACGTTATCCCCCAACCAGTTTGCATTCTCTACCCCTAAACTTGGAATCATCGAGTGAGCAATATCCCCAAACCACTGGTGAGTTGCTGCAAAAACTGGCGGCCGAACAAGGAACCCAACGGCATTGACGGCCGCAAATTGTGACATCTGCAAACGCTTTGACTTTGATCGCGACTCTGGGTAGGTCCAATAACGATTCCACATAAAGTTACTGATTAATGCAAGAACAAATGAAATCCCTGTCACAATCCCTAAAGCGATACTAACAGACTCAATGCCCCCAAAAACCGAACTTAAGCTATCAAATATCCCACGTTCAGCTAAAGCTAAAAATGGACGTCTAAAAAGGTTAAATGATCCGAAATCAATGATTGCGCCAATAACACCGACAAAGGCGAATTTTAAAAATCGTTCAAGTTCTTTTTGATTCAAGCCGGTAATTCGACTAACAATATTTGCTACAGTTTTGATCATTTCTTTTTTGATTTCTTCTTTGCTTCGGCGAAAAGAGAGAAAGTTCCAATACGTTTCGATAATTGACGAATGGTAAATTTTAGCAGATTCATTTAAGGATAATTATAATTCTTTCGATCTTAACTTATTAACGGTTTTCAAGCGATTTTGCCCTTCGACAATCAAGATCTCTTGCAACGCTAAAAATGTACCCAACGCAAGCCAGTTGTTATTGACGTAAAGTTTATCAACGAGATGATGCATTGATAAAGCGACCCAAACGCCGATTATCCCCAAAGCAACTCCCCGCTGGGATAGTGGCAAATAAGATAATGTTCGAATTATTTGCCACAAAATGGCTCCCCAGAAAACAAGGTAGGCCAGCAATCCCATGATCCCAGTTTCAGCCAACAAATTAATATAATAGTTATGAGCGTGGCCTAAAGATTGCTCCCATGAGCTTACAAAATTATCAGGATAAGCAGCATCATAATTGCCAAAGCCAACGCCGGTCCAAATATCACTCTCAAACATGTTAAACGCTGCCTGCCAAAAAGCCTGGCGCTCAAGAACAGCATAATTGTTGGGGTTAACTTCTAGATCTCGTGCAGACGCAAACTGAAATTCGGCCGAACTCGCCAGACGGTTTTCAATCGAGGCAGGGAGCAATCCAGATTGCCAGATAAAGACCAAGCCTAAAACCACACTCAGAATAAGCAAGAACCCATATTTACGTTTTTGAGGCAGAAAAAAAGCGATACCACCCAAACCGCAAACGGCCGCCATCCATCCACCCCGACTCCACGATGCGACCAACGCCCCACCAATCAGAGCCGTGCATGCCAGCAGAGGTACTAACCCAAACCAAGAAATATGTTCTTTCTGCACATCATCTTGGTAGCCACCAAATGCCAGCGCCTTTTGCCAAAGCTCTGACAGACAAATACCCGCCAGCAAAACAAAATGCCAAGCGATAAATCCACCATAGGGATTGGGTTGCTCAAATGTGCCAAAAGCTCGATAAAAGCGGCCTAAAATTTGAAAGGATTCAGGGCCGTCGGCCGACAAAAACTGTGCCAGCCCGATAATGGCCTGTACAGAACCGCTTAAGGCGACGAAGCCAACCAGTAGCCATACTCTATTTTCAGGCTTTACCCAGTCACGTGTCCCAAAGTTGACCCAATCAAGACAGATGAGCATCATCACACCCATCTGAATCCACTTGATGACTTCTTTCCCGCCGTCGGCCGTTGATTCGGCCGAAAGCACGGTGATCAGCATAACGCCAGCAAATAAAAGCAACCACGTAAAGCTTTGAGCTTGTGGTAAACGTCTATCTTTTCGCAACAACCAAGAAAAGAGCCATAGAATAACCGCCCCGCCAAATACAATCTGTCCAGAGGCGATGGGCAGCCGGCCGATGATTGGCAAACCGGCCCGGGCTTCGTATGCAGCCAAAGGGGCAATCAACATAACGGCCGGAATCACCAGAAAAGGATAACGGACCAACCCCAATCCACCAGCAACGCCCCCAGCTAAAATCAAAACGAACAGCAGCAGATTCACAGGTGCAGCAACAATCGCAAAAGCGAAAAGGATCGCAATTGCTAAACCAAGTGGCTGTGAATAATTAGAGATCTGCTGCTTAAGAGAAAACATATCGTTTGTATTGTCAACAAAAACGCCCGGCTAACAAGTTGGCCGGGCGTTAAAACTAACAATGTTAAAGGCTGTTTAATCTAGCCAGCCTTTACACGTGGCGCAAAATATTCAATCGTCTTTTGGAGACCATCGGCCAAATTAACCTGTGGCTGCCAGCCTAGAATCTCATGAGCACGGGTATTGTCCGGCCGACGAACTTTAGGGTCATCGGTAATACGGTCATCGGTTGGCTCAATAAAGTGGATTTCTGACTTGCTGCCGGTCAATTCTAATACCGCTTCGGCAAACTCTAAAATCGTGATTTCAGATGGGTTACCTATGTTAACTGGCAAATTCTCATTGCTGTTTAACAGTCGATAAATCCCTTCGATCAGGTCTGTATAGTATTGGAAAGACCGGGTGCGTGTACCATCCCCAAAAACAGTTAGCGGTTTACCCGTCAAAGCCTGATCGATAAAGTTCGGTACAACACGGCCGTCACGCAGTCGCATACGAGGACCATAGGTATTAAATATCCGAACGATGCGGGTATCAACGCCGTGATACCTATGATATGCCATCGTCATCGCCTCGGAGAAGCGTTTTGCTTCATCGTAAACACCACGTGGCCCAATAGGATTAACATGGCCCCAATAGGTTTCTGGCTGTGGGTTAACTTGTGGGTCACCGTAGACTTCAGAGGTTGAAGCAAGCAGGAATTTGGCTCCTTTGGCTTTGGCAAGTCCCAGAGCATTCATCGTACCGATTGAGCCAACTTTCATAGTAGGGATCGGGTGCTCTAAATAGTCAATTGGGCTAGCAGGTGAAGCAAAATGCAAAACCGCATCAACAGGCCCACTAACATGAATGTAGTTGTAGACATTGTGCTTTACAAAAGTAAACTGCTCATTTCCAAAAAGATGTTCAATATTTTCTAAATTTCCAGTTAGAAGATTATCCATCCCAATGACATCATAGCCTTCAGCAATAAAACGATCACTCAAATGTGAGCCAAGAAATCCGGCCGCACCTGTAATTAAAACACGCATAATTAATTTTCTCCGTTGTAATTCCTAAAGATATCTGGCAATAAACTGTCGCGAGCAGCTATCATGCAAGGATAAAATATAATGTCAGCTTATAAATATTTTTAGGGAGTCTTGATTGTAATTGTTCGTTGGGGTCAAATGAATGGGCCATTTGGGGGTTTTCATTCTTCTTGATGAACGGGAAAGATTTTAGCACAAGAAAGTAACGAGTTACATTACGCTCACATCTGAACAAGCAATAAATCATTTAAATTTCACGTTGCTTAACAAAGTGAAACGAATTGGAAGCAACTTACTCTTCTTCGGTCAAAAGATTGCTACTTTCAATCGCACTGCCAACAATTAGGACGGTACCCACAGATTGAACCAAGGTGTTTAAACCTTCACTATATGGAGTGACGTCTTCTTCTTTAGGCAAATTCATACCCAAAATTGTTAGATCAGCCGTTTGGCTGTGCTCTGCGATTAGCTCAGATATCGGCCGCGTCATCCCCTCATTCACAATGACAATTGGCTCAGCCACTACTCGCACTTGCTTAAGCATTGCTTCTTCATGTATAAGCGTTTCGGCCGCTAAGTCTTGACTGCTAACCACACGCAAAAGCCGAATTTTAGCTTGCCCCCAAGACGAATGCTGCCGAATAATATGGCCCAATAACAGCATGAGGTCAGCATTGCTACCTCGGCTACGCCACCAAATATTGATCGATTTCCGTTCTCCAAAGCCACGCTCGCTATCGTAGTGCAAAAAGATGACAGATTTATCAATATGATGTAGGTTGCGTGCTAAAGAAATTTGTTGAGCACGGCCATCAGGCATCCCGCTCCACCCCATCAAAATTGTATTGGATTGCAGACCACCAATCCCATGGGCCTGCGCAATGGTCAACACACCTTCTTGGAAGTCTGGGACAACTTCGGCCTCTGCAAATGCCTGCAGCCCATTCTCTTGGATAAACTTCTTAATCAAGCTTAAAGCTGTTTGACGCATGCCTTGAGCATCTTCCCGGCCGTTGTCGATATCTTGCACAATAATTTGGAAGAAAGTAATAATCCCTTTGCCACGACTTAGCCAATTAGCAGCTTGGGCTAACGGAAGCCGCTTGGCAGGTTGCCCAGAAAAAACCATCAAGTTTGGCCGCCAATTTTTACTTGCGACCGTTTTTGTTTCTAACTTGAGTAAGGCATAGCGAGCAAAAGCCAGCCAAATGCCGGTCCGGACGTCGCCCCACGTACGATTGACCTGCTGACGTTGAATATAGAGATAAAGTCCAATAGAAATTACAATCGCCAAGATCGTCGCAATCCAGTTAATCAAAAACATCGTTGCGTAACAACCGATTGCTCCAATTAACGACCAATACCACGGGATGTTAAAACGAGGTCGATAGCTGGGGTTTTCGACTAACTTCTCAATTCCAGCCGCTAGATTGGTGATGCCATACGTATTTAAGAAGAACATCGAAATAATCGGCGCAACCGCATTCAAATCGCCTAACATAATCACAACAAGTGCAATAGCCCCGGTCAGCAGAATCGCCATGCGAGGTTCAGAAGCATGCCCTAGATTTGATGCCATCCAGCTTGGAACAATCTCATCTTTGCCAATCGCTTGTAACGATCGGGGCGCGGCCACAATGCTCCCTAAAGCAGACGATAGTGTTGAGGCCCAAACACCAGCAATAATCAGTGGAGGAAAGATTGAAATTGACTGAATCGCCATGCTATTTGTGATGAGCTCATTGCGATCAGGTGCATGGAATGAGAACCAAATCACAACCCCAACATAAATAACGGCCGTCACTAATATCGACCAAATCGTACCGCTTGGGATACTTTTATCGGGGTCTTTTAAATCGCCCGACATACTTGTACCGACTGTAATGCCGGTCACGGCCGGGAAAAAGATGGCGAAAGCGACCCAAAATGTAATTTCATCAGTATAGGCTGGGGATAAGATCGGCTCAGAAATTGTTGTCCAGCCGCCCGCAAAAAATGAGACGAGCGCAGCCACAAGAACGGCTAAGATACCAAACTGAATTTTGATGGCGAAGTCGGCCCCGATCCAAGCGATTCCGATAAAAACAATGGCGATCACAGATGATATAAGGCGTGGATCAAACTGTTGAAACCAAGCGATTGTTTGGGCCGATTCAGTAAAGCCAATTATGTAAAAAGCAACCGATATCGCTTGTGAAAGATAGAGGGGAATACCAATGGCTCCACCAGCCTCAAGCCCTAAAGAACGTGAGAGCAGATAGTAGTTCCCGCCAGCCTTGACGTCCATGCTGGTTGCAATGGCCGACAGCGAAAGCCCGGTTAGCAACGAAATACCGTTGGCGATTAAAACGATAATAAGGGCGTGCCACATACCGGTGTGGGCGGTGACAAATCCAATTTTCAAAAAGAGAATAAGCCCTAATATCGTAAGGACATTAGGTGTAAAGACGCCAGCAAAGGTCCCAAAACCGGCCGTAGATTTAGCCGTGTTTAATAGATTTTTGTCATCAACCGCTGAGGTTTCAAGTGTCATTGAGTCGAATTGTAGCTCAGGTTGGTATAAAGAAAACGGTCTTACTTACATTGCCAAACAAATTATCACTCGGCCGGTTCTTTGGTTAGCTTAAGCGGGTACCCTTCTAATTGAGCAGCAAAATGCACTTTGTTGATGCGTGTTTCAGCAACTGACTTAGGGTAAGTACCTACCACCGCAATTCCATTCCGATGAGTCCGATTGGCAATTTGATCCGCTTCCATGACGTTTTTACTAAATATAGTCGTCAGAATTTTAATCACAAAAACAAAGGTAGTGATGTTATCGTTGTGAATAAAAACGCGAAATGGGGGTTCTAAATCGGTCTCGTCGTCAACATCGATATCAACGTCAACATCTGTATCAGATTCAGTTTCACGCTCCGGCCGTTCAGGGGTTGCCCCAACCATGTGAGGGTAAATAAATTTTTGTAGTTCGATTGGATCTTCAGAAAATATGTCAGATTCGTTCATAGCAAGCTGAATTTTAACACAAGCGCACGCAGGCAAAAATATCAGATGACTCTATTATTTTTAATTCACAAATTTACTTTAAATAAAATAGGGGAAGCTGGGATTAATCCCAGCTTCCCCTATTTATTTTCGCAAATAAATGTCTATGCCAATGATAAGTAGAATCTTCTCATTTATAAAAAGCTACTTCATACCTGTAGTCGCAATTCCCGTGGTGATGTACTTTTGCAAAAAGCCAAAAACAAGCGTAATTGGCAGCAAGGTCAACACCGTCATTGCTAAAATCAAATGCCACTGGATATTCAACTCGCTTTGAAAAGTCTGTAATCCCACTTGAAGGGTGAAAAATTCATTCTGGCTCAAAACGATTTTAGGCCATAAAAAGTCGTTCCAGCGCCACATTATCGAAAAGATCATTAGCACAGCCAATGCCGGCCGGGCTAAGGGCAAAATGATTTGCAGATAGATGCGCCACTCGCTTGCCCCGTCAATACGAGCAGAGTCGATCAACTCATCTGGAATGGTCAGCATATATTGGCGCAATAGAAAAACGCCTGTTGGAGTTGCGGCCCCTGGCACAATGATTCCGATCAGAGAGTTGTTCCAACCGACATTTGTAATCACCAAAAAGATGGGGACCAAAATAACGGATATAGGAACCATGAGCGTACTGATCATAATGACAAATATCGCATCTCGCCCAGCAAACTTGTACTTGCTTAATCCAAACGCGGCCATGCTGTTAACCAACAAAGTCAGCGCGGTAGCCAGCACTGTCACTACCACTGAGTTCCAAAGATAGCGGGAAAAGTTAAAACTTTGAATCCCTTCACGGTAGTTGTTCAAATTGAACTCAACCTGTTCAATTGGTTCCCGATTTTCAATGCGCACTTTGATGATCTCTTCGGGATTAGCGGGATCAACAAGCTGCGATTCGAGTCCAATCCGACGGATCTGGGCTAAATCACGAACGGTACCGTCCTCAAGCGTTGCACTATACATTGGTAAAGGGTCGTCATACCCCTCTACAACAACCATTTCTTGCTGGTAGGGCAATAAGCGTGGTGGGAACTTGACGACTTCCCCAGAGCTTTTAAACGAGCTAAGAACAAGCCATAAAACCGGCCCAAACATAACGAGAGTGCCCAATGTTAAATAGGCATAAGTCAAATAATCGGTAATGTCTAGACCCTTTTTTCCATGGGTGCGAGATAAAAATTCAGATACTGAAGCCATTTTAATCTTCCTCTCGGTTGAGATAGAGCTGCATAAGTGTGGCGATAACAAGGACACCCGCCATTACAATCGATGCAGATGACGCGATTCCAAAGCGCCTAGCGGGACTAGCAAAACCGATCTCATAGATATACTGCACCAGGGTTAACGTTGCCGTTCCCGGACCACCGCGTGTAAATGCAAAGATTAGGTCGAAGACCTGCACGGCTCGAATGAGTGACAGGATAACAACCACCAACATCGTCGGCCGGAGCAGTGGCATTGTAATGTTCCAGAACGCGTCCCAACGAGACGCACCATCAATTTGGGCTGCCTCGTAAAGTGAGGTAGGAATAGCTTGTAATCCGGCCAATAGAATCAGAGTATAAAATCCCATATAGGCCCATACACTAATCATAATGACCCAAAATCTAGCCCAAGTCACATTGGTCAAAAATTGAACTTTGTCAAATCCCATCCCATCAAGAACGCCGTTGAACAGCCCGTTTTCTTGCAGAATCCACTTCCAAATAAGGGCAACAACGATTGGGGAAAGGAGCACGGGGTAGAAAAAGACGCTGCGAAAAAAACCACGGCCGACAATTTTTCTATTGAGAATCACAGCGGTAAATAAGGAGACGGCCACCATAATCACAACTTGAAACAGAACATAGCCGGCCGTATTAAAAACAGCTCGCCAAAACAGATCTTCTCGGCAGCTATTCGGGTCTAGAAAGCTGCCACAATCAAATAGCTGGTTGAAATTCTGCCCCCCAACAAACGTCCGCTCGGTTAAAAAAAACTCTGTCCCACCTGTGAACGCATAAAAAAAGTTTAGAATAACTGGCAACAAGATAAACGTGCCAAAAATCAACAGATTGGGCAATACAAACACATAGGCCATGTTGTTTGCTCCCACCAATTTTTGTAATCCCCCAAAAACAAAATCTAAAACATTGACAATAATTTCGTAGATGCGTGCCAGGATGCGGGAAGAGGTTGTAGTCATAATAAGTTGTTAAGTTAGTTAGCTTGTCAGTCTTTCAGTAGATCAGACTCACCCAATTAAGAATTCGTCTGATCTACTGATCAACTTAAATACTAATTAGCCGCCTGCTTCTGCAACAGCGTCATCGATATCTTCTTGTAAACCAGCTAAAGCTTCGTCAATCGACAGTTCACCAGCGATGTATTGACCGATCCGGTTTGCACTATTGCGATAGTACGCAAATGCAAATGGATGAACGTTCAATTCAACCGCTTGGTCCTGCAATTTCGGAATTTCGGCCGTGAATGCGCTGAGTGCTGCCAATACTTGGGCGTCATCAGTCGCAAATTCGATACCGTTTCCAGCCGCTTCGGTATGGGCTGGCAAGATCAGCGTGCTCGCTGAGAATTGAGCGTAATTTTCAGCTTGAGCTAAAAATTCCATGAAAGCAGCAACCGCTTCTGGATGCTCGGTGTCAGCAAAAGCAACAACCGCGCTTCCACCAGCAACACCGGTTGAACCACCAGCACCAGTAGGGTTAGGTGCAACAACCCAGTCAAAAGCGTCACCAACGTCAGCAGCCAAACCATTGATTTGCCAGCTACCGCTCATGCACATGACCAGTTCGCCACTCTTGAATGAATCCATACAGCTGTTGACGCTGTCACCCACCAACCAAACTTCATTTGGTGTGATACCAGCTTCATGCCAGCTATTGAGCTCTTCCATGAATGTACGGAAGCCTTCAGTATCTACCGTAAAGCTACCATCAGCGTTGATCAATTCAGCACCACTAGACATAGCTGGCCCTGCGAAACGGTGGCCGGTACGGTCGATTGAGATCGCGTATTGAACACCGGTTGCTTCAGCTACTTCTGTCGCAGCAGCGGCCCAATCGCTCCAACCTGCGTCTGCACCTGGCATTTCTACGCCAGCTTGGTCAAACAAGGTCTTGTTAACATAAGGTCCGGTTACGGTAAACCCATCAGGGAATCCATACACGCCACCAGCTTCACCCATCGCGTCCATAACTGGAGCTGGGAAGTTAGCACGGACATAAGCTGAATCAGCCATCATGCTGCTCATGTCAAGCAGTTTGCCATTAAACACACCAAAGTTGGTGATACGGGCCATATCTGGACCTTCGCCAGTTTCAACTTGAACTGGCAGGTTTTCATCGATGGTTGAATAAGGAACAACGTCAAGGATGACAGTAACCTGTGGATACACTTCATTGAATTGATCAATCAAGCTCTGCATGATTTCTGGCTCGCCACCGTCACCGTAATAAGCGAAACGAATTTCAGCTTCAGGGACTTCCATCATGACAGGGGCCGCAGCGGGTGCTGAAGCTTCAACATCGCCACCGGCTTCGATGATGGCGTCATTGATGTCTTCTTGCATACCAGCCAAAGCTTCATCAATTGACAATTCGCCAGCCAAATATTGACCGATCCGATTCGCGCTGTTGCGATAGTACGCAAATGCAAATGGATGGACGTTTAATTGAACCGCTTGGTCTTGCAGTTTTGGAATTTCAGATGTGAATGCACTTAATGCCGCCAATACCTGAGCATCTTCAGTAGCAAAGTCGATTCCGTTTGCAGCCGCTTCTGTGTGAGCTGGCAAAATCAATGTACCGGCTGAGAATTGAGCATAGTTGTCAGCTTGAGCTAAGTACTCCATGAAACGAGATACTTCGGCCGGATGCTCGGTGTCACCAAATGCGACAACCGCGCTACCACCAGCAACACCAGTTGAACCACCAGCACCAGTTGGATTAGGCACAACAATCCAGTCAAAAGCATCGCCAACGTCCGCGGCCAACCCGTTGATCTGCCAGCTTCCGCTCATACACATGACGAGCTCACCGCTCTTGAAAGAATCCATACAGCTGTTGACGCTATCGCCAACGAGCCAAACTTCATTTGGGGTGATACCAGCTTCGTGCCAGCTATTTAACTCTTCAGCGAACTCACGGAACCCAGGCGTATCAACGGTAAAGTTTCCGTCAGCATTGATCAGTTCAGCGCCACTAGACATAGCTGGGCCAGCAAAACGATGACCTGTACGGTCGATTGAAATCGCATATTGAACGCCTGTTGCTTCAGCTACTTCAGCTGCGGCAGCGGCCCAATCGCTCCAACCAGCATCTGCACCTGGCATATCGATACCAGCTTGGTCAAACAAGGTTTTGTTAACGTATGGTCCAGTTACGGTAAATCCATCAGGAAAACCATAAACACCACCCGCTTCACCCAAGGCATCCATGACTGGAGCTGGGAAGTTAGCGCGGACATAAGCTGAGTCAGCCATCATGCTGCTCATATCAAGCAATTTGCCGTTGAAAACGCCAAAGTTGGTAATACGGGCCATATCTGGACCTTCACCAGTTTCAACTTGAACCGGCAAGTTTTCGTCGATGGTTGAGTAAGGTACAACGTCTAAAACAACGTTGATGTCTTCATTTTCAGCATGGAAAGCGTCAACTAAGCCTTGCATAATTTCTGGCTCAGCACCATCACCGTAATATGCGAAGCGGATTTCCACAGCGTCAGCCATTTCTTCCATCTCTTCTTCGGCCATCTCCTCTTCTGAGTGAACTTCCTCTTCCATCTCTTCCTCTGCCATTTCCTCTTCAGCCATTTCTTCTTCGGCCGCAGGTGCTTCTTCAGCAGGTGCAGGAGCTTCAGGTGTGCCCCCACATGCTGCTAAAAGCAAAAGAGCTAGCAATACGGCCAACGCGGTTCCCCAGCGTTTAAGCGCAAAGCTATTTTTCAGATTACGTATTTCATTCATTATTCTTCTCCTAGTTAAATTTGAATAGAAACCTTTAAAAGCATATCTAAATCACAATTGTTGATAACAAATCTTCTTCATTTCCCGGCTTAAATCATCTTCTTTCTTAGAGACAAAAAACAGAAGGTATGAAACTAAGCATGGGAGAAAAGGATGATACAACAATTGAGAAGAGCGAGGCTATCACAACTGTAAATAATGAGGCAAGTAGGAGCAGGGATTCGCTAGTTTAATTCAAAAAGAGTCCTTTTTTGTGGAAAAGCCCCGATGTATGGCGTATCAGCTTTTTAGCCTTCAATTTGACAGTCATCGGTACACTCAATAAGATGTCGTGCTTTATGCTAACAGGATGAAAGAGAAGAATGAGGCTTAATGATGGCTGAGGAGAGAGCTACTGCGTAAAATCATCTAGAACAATTTGAAAGTAAGGCCAATCACATGGCATTTTGTATTCATCTCAATCCTCACCGTTGCAAACGGCGATCAGCACAATCATATTCCTTTGTTGTTTAGCCCATTTGGCTATTTAACTTATCGGGGAAGCTCAAAGAGTATTCAAGTTCGTCATCCATTCAGGCAAAGACCAGCTGAATCTATGACATTTGCTCTCAGTTCCCTATTACCTGTCCCATGACTTCAACTCCAGTTCCCGCATTTGTAATCGCCTACTCCGATTCTGATTTTACTAATCCACATGAAATGGTTTTGCCCGATGCCCCTAAAGCATGCGGACCAAAAGATTTCACACACATGGGCAAGAAATATTGGGGTTTAGAAACCGGCCGTCACGTCGCAACGACGGTTAAAGCAGACCAAAATCTGCTGGAATACAACCATCTAGCCCATAATTGGATCACGATTGGGATCAAAGAACGCACGGCCGTTTCTAAAATTTCAGCCAGTACAAAGTGGTTTACAGGAAATCAGGTCAGATCGATTTCTGTCATTTTGAAAGATGAGCTGACTGGGGCCGAAAGTGAAGTATTAACTCGCCAATCGTTAAGCCCAGACTCAGAACATGAATTTGAAATTCCAGCCACTTTGGCGACAGAATGCCATATCGAACTCTATTATGAAGGTGGGCTCTCACGAGTTAATTTCTTTGGTGAAAAAGCGGCCCAACAGATGCCCATCCGGCCGAATTTGTTTGAGAAAGCGACGATATCCCACACTTCAAATGAACATTACGGCAATCCCGGAATGGCGATTAAAGGGGCAAGGGTTGAAATGCACATGGTGGGCTGGGAATCGGCCCGCACAGGCTTTGGCGAACGCGCTTTGTTAACACTTGATCGGCCGACCGTCGTCGAAGAAATCGTTGTAGATACCTACTTGCATCGGCTCAACCCACCGCTAACGTGCCACATTTTTGGATTAACCGAAGCGGTTGCGAAGAACGCCGACCTAGATACGCTGATGGCTCAGGCTCCAAAGTGGAAAATACGATTTTTCGATGGAACCGAGGTCGTCCCCACCGATTTTCAGCAATATATGCTGGAGCAAAAATATTTAGCAGAACCGGTAGCTGACCCTCAGCGCTTTCAAATTATGCTTGAGCATGCTAAAGGTTCACCATGGAAGGCCGTGGTTCCATTTGGCCCTTTGGCGGCCGATAAATGGCATCGATTTACCCAATTTGAGAACAACGGACCGTTTACCCATTTGCTTTATACCCACTATCCCAACGGCGGAATTCACGGGTTAAAGCTTTTTGGGACAGAACAATAAAACAACATTTAGAAAGGAAAAAATCATGAACTTGTCATCTAATGGATACGGAAAACATAAAATTCGTTTATCTAAAATCACGCGCTTAGCAGATCGCCATTTGTTTAAGGAGATTAGCGTCGATGTCGTGCTAAAGGGTGCATTTGACGAAGCGTATACCAAAGGGGATAACGCCAGCGTTTTACCGACAGATACCATCAAAAACACCGTGTATGCCCTCGCAAAAGATCATGCGCTTGAATCGATTGAACAGTTTGCTTTGGATTTAGCGGCTCACTATATGAATCGAGTGCCGCACGCGACCTCTGCATCGGTCAAAATCAATGAAACGCTGTGGACCCGCATGGTATTTGATGAACAGCCTCACCATCATGCGTTTACTGGCGGGTTGAGCGAAAAACGTACGGCCGACGTGTTGCACACTCGTGATGGGATTACGTTAAAAGGTGGTCTAAAGGATTTACCTATCCTGAAAACAACGGGATCATCTTTTGTCGGCTTTATGAAAGATGAATACACAGTATTACCGGAAGAACGCGATCGCATCATGGCAACGACGTTAGCGGCGGAATGGACCTATAACGGGACGGTGGGCGACTTTACGGTAAATGCGGCCGCCATTCGAAACAAAATTCTAAACATCTTTGCTGAGCATGAAAGTGAATCGGTACAGCACACCATGAACGAGATGGGGAAAGCGGCGTTGGAACTTGTTCCTGAGATCAGTGAGATCAGCATGCTTATGCCGAACGTCCATCATTTTATGTACAACTTGGCCCGATTTGGCATTGAAAATGACAATGACATTTTCGGCCCGGCCGATGAGCCACACGGCTATATTGAAGGAACAGTTAGCCGCTAACGACGGCCCACAGGCAAGATGATGAGGTGTGGCGGATGCATTTCTAGTAGCAGCACTTCATCATCATCTAAATCATTTCAATTCAATGGAACAACTTAACACGAAAAGCAACCCTGAGCTGCGCGAAGCACTAACCCGATGCTGTGGCGCAACCAATTGGGTTGAATCACTGCTGGCACAAAAACCATATGCATCCTCTGATGAGTTGCATGCCAAGGCAAAGCGAGCTTATCAGGACCTTGAAACGGCAGATTACCTTGAAGCATTTACCCATCATCCTAAAATAGGTGGTGACTTGGCGAAGTTACGTGAGAAATTTGCGACAACGGCCGATTGGTCGGGAAATGAACAGGCGGCCGTAAGTGAAGCTAGTGAAGCGGTACTCCAGCGCTTAGCGGCCGGGAACGATGCGTATTTCGAAAAATTTGGCTATATTTTTATCGTGTGTGCGACTGGCAAATCAGCCGCTGAAATGTTGGCTTTGTTAGAAGCTCGCCTACCCAACGACCCGGCCGACGAAATTAAGATCGCGGCCGATGAGCAGGAGAAGATCCTTGAAATTCGGCTGAACAAATTGTTGGAAGAATTAGCCTAGCTGGGTTAAATCAACGGCTCGTTCCGTTCAACAAACTGTAGCGCGACCCCCCACGGGCAGCGTACAAACGTTACTTTGTCATGAGTCGAATTAGTGAGCAGTTCACCATCGTAGCTTGCACCGGCCGCTACCAGCTTTTCAATAACTTGTTCGATATCGGTTACTTTAAAAGCGATATGAAATGTATAGGGGTTGAGCGCAGCGTAATCTAAAAACTCTGCTTGTGGGTCTGAGTACACTTCTAGAATCGTATGCCCCTTCGAGTCGATCATAAACGACTCAAAGGGTTTAGCGGCACGATTTGATCGAATAATATTTAACCCCAAATGGGCTGCATACCATTCAGCAAACTCAACTGCATCTTTTATATTGATGGCAAAATGCTCAATTTCCATTTTTAAATCAACTCATAGGCGGGCAGTGTCAAAAAGTCGACATAGTCGCCCACAACTAAATTTTCCATGATTTCAGCAGCTTGGGCGAATTTCCCAGCTGCAAAGCGCTCGCTGCCGACTAACGCTTCGATTTTTTCCATTTCTTCCGGCAACATGCTTTTGACCATAGCGGGCGTCACATCCCGGCCGTCGGCAAGCTTTGCTTCTGCATGATTAACCCACTGCCACACTTGAGACCGTGAGATTTCAGCGGTAGCCGCGTCTTCCATCAGATCATAGATGGCTGCTGCACCTACCCCATTCAACCAAGACTCGATGTACAGAATGCCCACATTCAAATTGTGGCGCAACCCGGTCTCAGTGATTTTTCCACCCTCGATCTTAAAATTGAGAATATCACGATCGGTGCTCGTCACATCTTCGCGCATGACGTGCTTCTGATGAGGCGCATCGCCTAAAACATGCTCAAATGCAGCCCGTGCAACCGAAACCAGCCCTGGGTGAGCGACCCAAGTTCCGTCATATCCGGCACTTGACTCGCGGGTTTTATCCGCCTGAACTTTGGCAAAGGCAAGTTCGTTTGCGGCCACATCTTTACGAGGGATAAAAGCGGCCATTCCGCCAATCGCATGTGCGCCACGTTTATGGCAGGTTTTAACTAGGAGCTGGGAATAAGCGTCCATGAATGGCACTGTCATCGAAATTTGATCTCGATCAGGGAACAGCACGTCCGGCCGATTGCGGAAAAACTTAATCGCACTAAAAATATAGTCCCACCGGCCAGCGTTTAAGCCTGCCATGTGATTGCGTAGTTCATAGATGATTTCATCCATCTCTAAAGCGGCGAGAATCGTTTCGATCAGCACGGTCGCTTTGATCGATCCTTGAGGAATATCTAGATCATCTTGCGCCTTAACGAATATATCGTTCCAAAGGCGTGCCTCTAAATGGCTTTCAAGCTTGGGCAGATAAAAGTAGGGACCAGATCCTTTTGCCAACAGTATCTTTGCGTTATGGAAAAAATAAAGCCCGAAGTCAAAGATCGAACCAGACATCGGCGCCCCATCGACTAAGACATGTTTTTCGTTTAGATGCCAACCGCGCGGCCGGACATTGAGTATGGCGACTTTGTCACCTAACTTATAACTTTTCCCTTTTGATTCAAGCGAAATCGTCCTTAGGTTGGCGTCACGTAGGTTGATTTGCCCTTCTACCATGTTGCTCCATGTCGGAGAGTTTGAATCTTCAAAGTCCGTCATGAACATATCTGCCCCAGAATTTAGGGCATTGATGACCATCTTACGATCTGTTGGACCGGTAATTTCAACATGCCTTTTCTGCAAATCGGCCGGAATAGGTGCAACCTGCCAGTCGCCCGCCCGAACATCGGCCGTTTCAGCTAAAAATCCAGGCAACTCACCATTGTCAAAAGCCGCTTGGCGAACCTTCCGGGATTCTAAAATTTCAGCTCTCTTCTGCCTAAATTCGCGTTCTAAACCTGCAATAAAGTTTAGAGCGTCATCGCTCAATATATCTGAATAAGTCGGTGAAATGGGCCCGATGGTTTTGATTGATTGTGTCATTCTGATCTCCTAGCCTGCCTGCGTATCGAAAATATAGTAGCTCAACTGTGGTATACCCAATGGTATATCACAGCCTTAAAAAGTCAAGAATTCAAGCATTTCCCCACCGTTTTAGTTCGTTTGACTTACTCTGGGAATACCAGTAACATTTTCTTCAAATGCTAAAAGAACCAACCAATCTAAAACAAGTTAAAAAAGCTTCAAAGTATCAAGCAATTGTTGATCATATTGAATCGCTTATTCGACAAGGAGAATTGAAGCCTGGCGACAAGCTTTTAGCAGAGCGTGTTCTATCAGAACAGTTTGGCGTTAGCCGAATATCTGTACGCAAAGCATTAGCCATCTTAGCTGGGATGGGTTTGATCGTGACAACGCCGCGACATGGTGCCCATGTAGCTGAGTACAGTAACGATCAAATTGTGAACTCATTCTCTCGATTGGTGGCTCAAAACAGTCAGCGAACCGATGATTTATATGAGGTTCGTCGCTTGATAGAGGTGCAGGTTGTGCGCTTAGTGGCGATACGCCGCACTGAAGATGATGTACGCGAGCTATGGGAGGCTTTTGAGCAAACAACGGCCGACATTTTGGCGGGCAACGATCCCCATAAAGCTGATATCGCTTTTCATGTTAGCCTGGCCCAATATACGAGTAATCCTTTTTTTACTGAGCTTATGTCTGTTTTGGTCACTGGATTAATTGATGCTTTTGCCAATTTGTGGACAGAGGGGCAAGAGGATCTGCCAGAAACGATTACGAACCAGCATCGTCAAATTGTGCAGGCGATTGCAGACAGAGATCCAGATGCGGCCGCACTTTATGTGACGCATCATATTGATGTATGTAAAAAAGTGACTGAGTAGGTTCAGGAGCAAGTGCGGAATTAATTATTCTCTCAATTGAATCTGCTCGCATTATCCAGAGAAATAAAAAAGGCGATGAATTTAGAATTCATCGCCTTTTTTATTTCCACATTTAGTCAGAAGAGTCGATTTAATTTACCTCTGATCTTCAAACAAATCATTGGTGACGATCTGTTGACGGTTGAAATTTATGCTTGAGCCAACTTAGAAATACGGAGAGCATAAATGACTCGATCAGCTTTGAAATATAGATTCTGTTATTCGCAAATTGACCAACAAACGGTCGCTCGCTTTTTATCTACTCAAAAAAAGGAGCTTTATTTACCAGATGACACGGCCGTTCAGCAAGTTGTTGATCTAGCTTTTGAAAAAGGAGGCGTGTTTGCTGGATTCGACCAGCAAAAAAATATGCAGTCGATGATGGGCTTTTTCTTTGGGGATCCAACCAACGATTTTGTGGAAAAGGAGCTTGCATTTATGTATGTGGCGACCATCGCAAAAAATTACAGGCTGACAAGAGCGTTCCATGTCGGGCTAAAACAGGTGCTAGAGAGTTTTAGCGAAATGGGGCTTTCCGCAATCAGGATGCAGGCTAGAGCAACAGATAAGTACGTCAACAAACTCTACGGCCGCTTTGCCCAACCACTTAGTACTGGATTTAGCCTGCGCGGCCAGCCGGTAATTACCTATGGTGGCTCTATCGATGATGCCTTGGCCTACTTTCGGCCGAAAAAAGCTACTACTGAATTTCGACACATACCTGCAAGACAATCTTATAACAATGCCAAACATGCAGCCGGTTTGATGCCGATTCAATTTTAAACAAAGCCAACAACCCAATCTAAAAGGAGGTGAAATTATGCCACGCATTCCAATGCCAATTCCTGTTTATATTCCGTAAAAACCTACTCGAGAGAGTCAATCAGCCTCACAAAGGTGAGGCTGATATTTTTTATTAATTTTTACGACCCCACCCATTTTTTTAGAAAATAAAGTATGCATGGCGGGTAAAAATCATCTGCACTTTATTTCATACAAAAGAGCAAAAAATGTTTATAGATAACTTAATTGCAAAAGACCAACTTGGCACAACGGGCGAAGCATTCGCTACCTTTACACGAAAGTGGCAAAAAGAGATTCTGCTTCGCTTAATTGACAACCGAAAGGGATGGAAGGTACTCATCGTGTGCCCAGGCATGGGAAAAGAGATCCCCCTAGTTGCTCACATGCTGGGGGATCGAGGTGAGATTACTATCATTGATACAAACCCAGCCGTGCTTGAACAGATCGAAGCGAACAAAAAGAGACGGTTGTACACCACCAAAAGCACAAAAAATCTCACTATGAATGGACCTTACAAGCGAAATGTAACGGTGCCAGCAGCTGTTCACATCCAACCATTTGACGGAGTTTCCCTCGACTTTCTGGAAGATACGTTTGATTTGATGTGGTGCCCGTTAGGAGCAAATCAACCTTTGGTAGATGAGTTCTATCGGGTTGTTCGACCGGGTGGTTTTGTTGTTATCGGTCAGCCACACATGGAAATGGCACGATGAAGGCTGCTAACGAGGAAAAATGCAAAAAATGCAATTGTCATTGGTGGCAGCTTTGCGGGGCTTAGGATCGCTCGTGTCTTAGCTGAGCATTTTGAAACTGTAGCGGTTTGATAGCCGATTATCCTCCTATTTGTGGCGGATTTTGCGTCATGTATTTCGCCACCGTAGAACCCCGGCAGTAATAGCAGATCAGCCGAAGAAAAAATTGGCGATTAGAAACCATGCGTAACGATTAAAAAATGAGGGAAATGCAAAGAGTCTACTTTGTCTCGAGAAAGGTTTGTCATGAAAAATAGTTCT
>JBGCDP010000124.1:0-3863 GCA_045105475.1 Anaerolineae bacterium | reverse complement strand
TGTGCATGAACATATTCGCGGAGCATATTAAGCTCAATTCCGGTTGAGTTTAATTTACACCGAATTATTGGTGTAAATTCGAATCGCTAATTGGAAACTCATTGTCGAAAGAAGCATCCTTAGCTAAATGCCAGATGAATCAAACCCAAGAGGGAGCCACCAAATATCCAAAATCGAGAAAACCAATCGTTGAACTTGATTTTTGGATGATTGCGAAGGAGCCAATGTACGATTCCGTGACCTACTAAGAAAATATCAAACCAAAATTGGAAGGATGGATCCTGCCATACCCAAATTAACCAAACGGCTAATGGGACATGCAGGGCGGTAAAAACTTGGTAAGCGGTGCGGTCTGCAATCGGTATTTTTGCAAAAAAGAACCGCCATTCATGATTTTGAATGGCGTCTAGCTCGTGGCCGATTACAAGAAAACAAAAGCCGGTTAGAAATAAAAGATCAAGGGATGCATTCATATCATCTCCTCCTTTTCGTTTAATTTAAGAAGTTGATCTTCAATTTAGCGGCTTTAAGCTCCGTTTTCTAGGAAAAGTTGTGCTAATTCATGCCAATTAACTTGTAAATGCGATCGGCCGCCCATACCCCTGACACGATGGCGATCGTTGTTAGGATGCTGCCCCAAGAAAGTAGCGAAACTCCAACCATCGAGTGACCCAAATTACAACCGCCTGCAACCCCAGCACCGATCCCCATCAAAAAACCACCGGCCGCAAGTTCAATATACCGTCGGGTGTCTTCACCACGTACCCACAGCGTTCCTGAACTGTAAGCAGCAATCAGAGCTCCGGGGACGATGGCGAATAGTGTAAGCGGTATCCAGCTAAAAGCGTTTCCACCCCGGCCGGTTACGACTTCAAACAGCCCTGTCGGTACACGCGAGGTTCCATAGGAATAATCGGCCCCAGCGTAATCAGCGACAAGCCATGCGACACTCAACATCAATCCCATTCCAATGCCGAGTGGAACCCACCCCCATAGTTTTCCTCGATCGTTTTGTGGTGACTGATAAAGGTAATAAATTGCGGCGGCTGCGAGTATAACCAATAGGATTGGACCGAAAATGCCTAGCGTATTGCCAACTGTGGCACTGGCCCCTTCAATTTGAATGGGGTTGGCGTTTAAGCTATCGCGCCAGCCTGATAATGGGCCAAGATAAGTCAAAATATCCCCGATAAACCAAGTTGCTAGCGCGACGACGATTCCTAGCATGCCGTGCCCCAGTTTGTAAAAGATGCCGGTAATGCATGACTTGGCTACGACCATGCCTGCGCCAAAAATTAGCCCACCGACAACATTGGCCTGCCAAGCTAGCGGGGCGATCCATGGATTGATCCAGCCGAAAAATATAAATGTTTGAACGAGCGGAATGGTGATTAAAAGTAAAAGCAAATAGGCTCGAAAGAGATCAGAGTTGCTGGGTGTTTTAAGTAAATTGCGCCATGTGCTGTGAAAACACATGTCTCCGCGTTCGATAATGTAGCCAAGTCCCATGCCGGTGAAAATCGCAAGTAATACAGTCATGCTGGGGTTTTATCAGATGGATGATCATCTGCAAAGATCAATCTACCGCTTGCTTAGATTACTGTTCGTTAGCTCGTTCCAAATATCATCAACTACATCAGTATAATTATTTTGGACAAGGGGGTGGACTGTGCTCGGGATTTCGAAATCGGCCGGGGCTTTTTCTCCGTAGATGTCCATGTAGGTGATGAGACCGGCTAAAAAGTAGAGGGTGGGTTCGCCATGCGGTGCATCATCTTCATAAAGCTCTGTAATTGGGATTTGATTCAGTTCTGACTCAGTCAATAGGGTTGTGATGATCGGGCCAACCGGGATCATTTTTACATTCGCATCCGGCCGAGCTTTTGTGATTTCGTCTAAATAATCGACCCACCATGCATGAAAGTCATTTTCAACATAAGCGTTGTAGGCTGCAAACTCTTCGGCCGTGGGCGGGAAGCCATTGCTTAGATAGGGCGCCATGTCGGGCCAGTTTTCATAGATGTAAATGTCAATACCTGGCTCTTGCTCAATAACCCAATCGATAATGTCGAGCGTGGCTCCCAATGGTGTTGTGTTATCAGGGTTGTCCCCATCGTAAGGAACGGTTGCTGGTTGATATTGGATAAAATTACCGGCCGTCAGCAATATCGTTGTGAAATCAACTTCGCTGAATTCTTCTCCACTTTCAGCGTCCCACACACCAGGCACACCTGCAAAGCCCCATTGTGCATTGGGAGGCAAGTTTGCATGTTGGGGCAAAAATCCATACTGTCCATCTACCGCATAGGTGTAACCGGCTTCTTGAGCAAATGCATGTACCCAGTGTGGAACAGTTGTCTCGTCGCTATCCGTTGCGTGGACAATCAGGCTGTGTCCAAAAATAAAGTTTTTGACATCGGTTGTTTTGGGAGTTGTTGTCGAGCTGGGAGTTTCCGTTTCACCGGTTGGGGTTGGTGACATTGCTGGTGTAGGTTGCAATGTGAGGGTCGGCGCTGGTGTGCTGCTTGGCGTCGGTATACTTGCTTCACCTGTGGGTCGCAAAATCAGCGGTAGAAATGCGAATTGATCATTTTCTGAACCGATCTGGGCATTGATAGATGCGGTTAAGAAAAATAGAAGGGATAATATGCCAAGTGAGACAGAGACGATGGTCAATTTAAACCATGTGGGTTGTTTTGTTTTCATAAATAGCTTTGAATCCTGATGTTAGATTTGAGCTTATTTTATCGCAGAATAAATTCTGAATCGTTTTGTTGTTCTTGTTTAATATTTTATTCGGTGCAATGTCTGAAATGGATCAATTACTAGCTGATATTCGAAAATGTGAAGTGTGTGTGCCCGGTCTGCCCCATCTGCCCCGGCCGGTGATGAGCGCTGCTGTCGATAGCCTAATCCTGATTATCGGGCAGGCTCCCGGCCGGAAAGTACACGAATCTGGGGTGCCGTGGGACGATCCTAGTGGCGTTTCACTGCGTAAATGGATGGGGATCGACGAGACTGTATTTTATGATGCTCACCAGATCGGTATTGTGCCGATGGGCTTTTGCTACCCGGGTAAAGGGAAATCGGGTGATCTACCACCTCGGCCGGAATGCGCCCCGTTGTGGCATCCACAGCTTTTTGAGCAATTCAACAACGTTAAGCTGATACTGCTCATCGGCCAATATGCCCAACGTTATTATTTGAAAGATCAGGCTCGCAAGAACCTGACTGAAACAGTGCGCGATTTTGAGCATTATCTACCACAATATTTTCCACTGCCTCATCCGTCCCCACGCAATCGCTTTTGGATGGCGAAAAACGAATGGTTTTCGGCCGATGTACTCCCGGTTTTAGAGAAAACGGTTCAAGTAATTTTGAAAGAGTGAGTGAGTTAGTTAGTTGGTTCGTGACAAGCCACTAGCTTTCAGGAAATTCAGCCTCGTCATCAATAAACAACTCTTGATCAATTGAGCGCAAAAACTCGATGAGATCAGCCTCTTGTGAGCCTGTAAATGTCAACTGGTGACCTGCCACGTCAAAAACATCATTGAGGGTTGCGGCACTGCCATCATGGAAGTAGGGGGCGGTTTCCCACAGCTCGATGAGTGTGGGGGTCCGAATCACGCTTAGCTCACCTGCCAATCGGTTCCCCGATGTTTCAGAGATAGTGCCCACATCGTGGCTTTGCCCATCTCGAAACGCTTGCCCCGTATGGCAACTGGCGCAATTTAAGGTTGTGAATAGCTGTTGGCCTCGCTCCGCTGCCAGGGTTAATTCGCCGGTATAGGTGCGGTAAGGGGAGCGTTTGACTGAGTCTTTGCCTAAGCTCGCCACATACGCAGCGAGTGCATCGAGTTCGG
>JBGCDP010000123.1:0-23804 GCA_045105475.1 Anaerolineae bacterium | reverse complement strand
AGTTTAGAGTATGGCATTTTGCTTCCGGCCGGATTGATATCCGCCAATTCAAAACGCTCCATCGACTCTTCAGGGCTAAAGATTTCAACATCATCGCCAAACGACCAGCCGATATTGCTCAAGAAATTAATGAGCGCAGAGGGTAGATAGCCGTTTTCTTGGAACTCGCTTGTTTTAACCAACACCAGCGTATTGCCATCTTGGAATGACTGGGTCCGTTTGCTAAGCTTGCCTTTACCAGATGGATTCAGAATAACCGGGAAGTGGGCCAATTTCGGCATCTCCCAGCCAAACGCGTCATATAGCTGCACATGGATCGGTGCGGTATTAACCCACTCGTCGCCACGCGTAATGTGGGTGATTTCCATAAAATGATCGTCAACCACAACGGCCAGATGATACGTGGGCAAGCCGGTTGATTTAAAGATCACGTAGTCGGTTAGCTGACTATTCTCAAAGGTGATGTCACCTCGGATCGCATCAGGGACAATCGTTTGACCTTCAAGCGGCATCTTAAAGCGAATGACGTATGGCTTGCCTTCAGCCTCAAGTTTAGCAACTTCGTCGGCCGAAATATCACGATAGCGACGATCGTACTCAGGCTGTTGCCCGGCCGCAATTTGGGCCTCACGCATCTCTTTTAGCTCTTCAGCTGTTGCAAAACATTTATAGGCATGGCCATTATCAACCAGCCAGTGGGCCCATTTGTGGTAAAGCTCACGTCGCTCAGTTTGAGTGTATGGGCCATGAGGCCCACCAATGTCTGGTCCCTCATCCCATTGAATGCCTAACCAGCGCATGTCCGCCATGAGTGCTTCGGTTGCACCTTCAACGGTTCGTTTTTCGTCGGTATCTTCGATACGCAAAATAAACTGGCCGCCATGTTTTTTGGCATACAAATAGCTAAATAGAGCGGTACGAGCACCACCAATATGAAGGTAGCCGGTTGGGCTGGGAGCAAAACGTGTTCTTACTGTCATAGTTAAAAAGAAAGACCAGACTGGTTTTACAAACCAAGCTGGCCTTAATGAATCAAAATTTTTAAGTGTGTGGTTAGGAAATCAGCTAACCGAACTCTTGTTTTCGGTGTCGCATAAGGACCGATTGTACCACACCAATCGCTAGGTAAAGGGTTAAGAGCGAGGAGCCACCATAACTGATAAATGGCAAAGTTAGCCCTGTCACAGGCACCAAACGAATATTCATTCCCACGTTTACAAAAATCTGGAAAAAGAGTGATCCAGCGATACCGATACAGATGTAACGCCCGGCCGGGTCTGGGCTTAACGCCGCAATCCGTAAAATGCGGAATAAAATGAAAAGCAGTAGCCCTAAAATAATGGCAGAACCAAAGAAGAAACCCATCTCTTCAGAAATCATTGAGAAGATAAAGTCAGTATGTTGAACGCGCAAAAACCCCAACTGGCTCTGCGTGCCCTGCATATATCCTTTGCCAAACCAGCCGCCTGACCCCACGCTAATCACCGCTTGGTCCACATTAAACGCTTGCTCAGGGTCACTAGAAGGGTCGATAAACGTGGTCACACGATTCAGCTGATAGGCTTGCAAAAAGGGAAGGACGGCGACCAATCCGATAGAACCCGTCAAAAACAGCGTAATAAAATGTGAAAGCGGCAGCCCAGCGATAACGATAATCACAAACCACATCACCACGTAAAGAATTGACATTCCTAAATCCGGCTGGATAAAAATCAGGCCGATAGGTACGGCAAAGTAGATGATGGTGACAATCGTATTGCGGAAGTTATTAATCTGATTCTGTCGGGTCGCCAGAAACTGTCCAAAGCTCACGGCTAAAAAGGTACGGCCCAGTTCAGATGGCTGTAATTGGATAGGGCCAAACGGAATCCAGCGCTGGGCAGAGTTGTTGGCAACACCTAAAAGTAGTACGAGGAGCAGTGAAAAAATCAGGGCGGCATAAACAAACCAGTGGGCCGATGTGAAGTATCGATAATCGATAGAGGCGAAAATCAACATCACAATGATCCCAGCTACTGTGAAGATACCCTGCCGAATATCAAAATTCTCAAAGGCAGGGGCACCGGTAATCGCACTGCGGATCATCATCACCCCAAACAGGGTGAGCATAATCACGGCCGTCGCCAACCAAATATCAAAATATCGCCAAACGCTTGAACTGGTCATGTTGATTTTAGATTGACGATTTTAGATTGACGATTTGCGTACCGTCTACCCCAAAATATCAACCTTCGTACTTACTAAAAAGAAAAGAGATTGGAGAATAAGAGACGATAAAGTCTTTATACCCCAATCTCTTCTAGATCGGTTTTATTTAATTATCGGCCGGAGCCTACCGTGTAGCAAGCTTTTTAATCTTTAGGAACGGAATTTAGAAAAACAACGAAGTTGTATCCACCGTTCCTTCTTCACTGAAGCAAGCTTCAGACACTGACCGATACAACTCATTATTTAATATAATCGTCGGTCTTTAGCGACTGCCAGCTCTTACACGCCTAGTTGGGGTTAGAGGCACCTGAGCAACCAACATGTTGTCGTTGTCGTTCTCATCTAACATGACCTCAACCGCGTCAGGGTCAATATTTAGATGATGCGCAAACACGCCGATAATGTCATCGCGAATCTGGCGTAGCACGCCAGGCGAGATATCGTTGCGGTCATGGACCAGCACCATTTTTAGCCGATTTTTAGCTGAGTTCGCGCTTTTTTCAGAGGAGCCAAATAGCTTTTCAAACAATCCCATGATATTTTGCCTCCCTTAATTTGCTACCCAACCGCGTAAGCGGGAGAACAGATTCTCTTTAACTGATAGATCGATAAATGGAACATCATCACCAGTCAAACGCTTGACGATGTTGCGCATGGCCACTCCGGTATCCTTGGCGGCACCATTCTGCATGACAAGTGGCTGACCTCGATTGGTCGAGATCAAAATTTTCTCATCTTCAGGGATAATGCCGATGACATCGATGTGTAAAATATCGACAATATCTTCGATTGAGAGCATGTCGCCGCGAGCCACCATATCTGGTTTGTAGCGATTAATGATCAGTCGGCCGGGTCCCTTTTCTTCTGCTTCGATCATGCCGATAATGCGATCCGCATCCCGCACGGCCGAAACTTCCGGATTCGTAACGATCAAAACGTGATCGGCCGGAGCCAGTGCATTTTGAAAACCACGCTCGATACCGGCGGGTGAGTCGATCACGATGTAGTCAACTTCTTCGCGAAGCTGATCACATACCAAAACCATGTCTGTTGGGCTGACCGCATTTTTGTCGCGCGTTTGAGCGGCCGGGATCATGCTTAACCCCTCGAGCCGTTTGTCTTTGATCATCGCCTGCTTTAAGCGACAACGCCCTTCAATCACATCCACTAAATCGTAAACGATGCGATTCTCTAATCCCATAACCACATCGAGGTTGCGTAGTCCGATGTCGGCATCGATAGCGACAACCTTATGACCTGCCATGGCTAGGGCCGTAGAAAGATTGGCGGTGAGCGTTGTTTTGCCAACTCCGCCTTTCCCTGATGTTATTGTGATGACTCTTCCGAGACTCATAATCTTTTCCTATATGATGAATGGTTGAATTAATACCTTCAAATCAAACCATTCATCGATAATCCTTAAAAATTTTAAAACCGCTATCGACTCCAAGATTCAGCCACAATTTGACCGTTCTTGACATGAGCTGTTTCTGGTACAGGAATTCGTTTTTTATCGGCCGGAGGTGCAATAGTGATCCGGTCTGCGATTCTAAGTTGAGTCGGGCTTAAATCGAGCGCCGAAACAGTTGCGCTAGAATCTCCATCTGCCCCAGCATGAACCAAGCCTGACAACTTTCCCCAAACCACAATATTGCCGTCAGCCACAATCTCAGCACCTGGGTTTACATCACCCATGATGATAATGTGTCCGCCAAAATAAATAGACCGGCCGGAGCGAATTGTTTCAGTCAAAACCATCGCGTTCGCACCATCTCTGCGCCCTTCTCCATCATCAGCTTCTGACTGCATAATCGGCTCACGCAGGCCATTTCCTTCAAGGTCCATTTGTGTGCCAGGTAATCGGGTCGCAAGACCCAAGTCACGGGCGGCCGAGCGGGTCGCTTCACGATGAGACAACACGGCCCAGAGCGAGATACCACTTTGGGCAAACACCTCTTGCATTGAAACAATTTGATCCGTATCAACAATCCGGCCGCCTAGATCTAAGGCGATGCGTGAGTTACGCAGAAACTCACCTCGGTTTTGAATTTCGCTGCTTAAGATAGAATAGGCGTCCTCAAAGTTCGGCTGTGGATCGAGACTTAGCAGTAGGCCATCCCTGATCCCTTTAATCGAAATTTGAGAAGTTGCTTCCCGATTCATATGATTTGTTCCTATATTTATTTAAACGGACAAAACGATGCAATAATTTTGTTGTAATTGTACAACAGAGACGGGATTTTCACAATACCCTAAACGTCGGGCAACCTAAATATTCAACGTGCATTAAGCATATATCCAGAGGAAAAAGGAGAAATAAAATAGCATGAAAGCTCAATTATTTATGGAGATTGGCCAGCCTTTACAGGTCCAAGATGTGCCAGAACCGAATCAAACAGATGAGGGTGTGATTGTCCACCTTAGAGCAGCTTCTTTAAATCACCGCGATAACTGGATATTAAAAGGTCAGTACCCAGGTTTGCAGCCGGGGACGATTATCGGCTCGTGTGGCGCGGGCGTCACATCAGACGGCCGAGAGGTTATTATTAACCCTAACCGAAATTGGGGGGATGACGATCGTTTTCCAGGCAAGAATTACCAGATTTTGGGGATGCCGATAGACGGCACCTTTGCTGAACAAATCGCTGTTCAATCGGATCGATTAGTTGAGAAACCGGCCCATCTTTCATTTGAACAAGCGGCCGCACTCCCCCTAGCTGGGATGACGGCGTGGCGGGCTCTAATGACTCGGGCCGAATTCCGGCCGAGTGACAAAGTATTAATCTCTGGTATCGGTGGTGGGGTGGCGCTGTTCGCTTTTCAGTTTGCAGTCGCGGCCGGGGCCGATGTTTACGTCACATCAAGCTCGGCCGAAAAAATCGCCAAGTCGATAGAAATGGGGGGCAAAGGTGGGGCCAACTATCGGGATGAAAAATGGAGCAAGCCGTTTATGAAAGAAACCGGTGGCTTTGATGTGATTATCGATAGTGCAGGGGGCAGTGGGTTTGCAGACTTGGTCAAACTCACAAAGTCCGGCGGCCGGATTGCACTTTACGGTGGCACGCGGGGCAACTGGGCAGGAGTAAGCCCACAGTTGGTTTTCTTCCGTCAGCTTTCGATTTTAGGCAGCACCATGGCCACAGATCAGGAATTTGCTGACATGGTTGCGTTCGTCAACCAACACAAGATGGTTCCTGTTGTTGACTCTGTTTTTTCGCTGGAAAATGCGGCTGAGGCGATGGCGCACATGGATGCAGGCAATCAGTTTGGCAAAATTGTGCTGACGATTTAATCAGCTTTATTAACCATCCACGTTGAAAAGCCGTGTAGGAATTCCCGGAACTGTTGAAGATGTTCGGCCGGGAACTCAAACTTTTCTACCGCCGTGTCGAGCACCCGATCAAAGCAGGCAAGCCATTCCTGGCGCCCAGCCTCGTCGATCACAAAGGGTAAATGCCGGCCGCGTAACATAGGTGGGCCGATGAGCTGGTGATAAAGCGGTGGACCGCCACACAGGCCAACAAAAAACAGCCCTGATTTACGGGCGGCCAACATCAGTTCAGCATGATCTTTGGGAAACATGTAGGCGATTTTTGATTTCCCCAATTCCTCATAGACATCCACCAACATCTGCATAATATTCGCTTCACCCATCGCAGGGTAAATCGAATGGTCTGGGCCAGGAATACGGGGCGGTCCGCCGGGTGGAATGTATATTTCTCTATCAGTCATTTGAGGGGAAGATATTGGATACTAGATATTAGATGTTGGTTGAGTACAACCATCTAGCAACTAATATCTAACATCCAGTATCTATTTTAGATTCTTGGCAGAACAATTTCCTGCTGACCCTGATACTTCCCTTTACGATCTGCATAGGTCGTGTCACACTGCTCGTCTCCTTCAAAGAAAAGGACTTGAGCAATACCTTCATTGGCATAAACCTTAGCTGGAAGCGGGGTTGTATTTGAAATCTCAAGGGTCACATACCCTTCCCACTCTGGTTCGAAGGGGGTCACATTCACAATGAGGCCACAACGCGCATAGGTGCTTTTACCGATGCACATTGTTAAAACGTTGCGTGGAATGCGGAAATATTCAACCGTCCGTGCCAACACAAACGAGTTCGGGGGGATGATGCAGACATCACCTTTAAAATCGAAAAATGATTCTGGAACGAAGTTTTTTGGATCTACCATGGCTGAATGGACATTGGTGAAAATTTTAAATTCATCGGTGACACGCACGTCGTATCCGTAAGATGATACGCCGTAAGAGATGACATCTTTCCGAACCTGATTCTCAATAAATGGCTCGATCATGCCTTGTTCATTTGCCATTTTGCGTATCCAGTTATCTGCTTTGAGTCCCATATTTCTCCTTGCGGAGGTTGCAATTTGCATGGTGCAAACTGCAGCCTTTCAATGTGTTTAGATTATTTAATGTGGCGATTTTCGGTCTGGCCCTCACCCAAGGCCGGTATTTTACCAGGTTCAACCCTACTTTTGCTAACTTTGCTACCCTGCTACGATGATATTATTTTCAACTTTTGCGATACCTTCACCACCGATTCCGGCCGTGGCATTGTCTTTGACTGTCCCAATAATTTGAATATGCTCCGCCCCACTGCCGACATAAAAGCCATAGCGTTGCCAATTTCCACGGCCGCCTTCGTCTTTGTCATACGCACTACAACCAACGAGCTGAATGCGACTGCCCCATGGAATATAAAATCCATCATGAGTCGCAGCCGGATTGTCAGGCTCCCAGCTATTGGAGTCGGCATGGCAACTGGTAAATGAATTTGGACCGCTCGTAATATGGAAACCGTGCTCAGCATTGTCTTGAGCTTCACACACAGAGTACATCCCTCGCACCGCTTGTACTCGCCATCCGTCTAAATCTGAAAACCACGCTTTGCAATTAGTAAAATGATTATTCGCCCCGTCAACTAAAAAGCCATACCCAGAACTACTGCCGGTCTCACATTGCGTGTACATGCCGTCGGGCGAGCCGATAAAAAAGCCATGCGCCTCTGTGTTACCTTCATCGCCGACATTATAAACTCGCATGCGAGTCACTTTGGTTGCCCGCATAAACGACCCTTCGATATGAAATCCGTGTCGCTTGGTCCGGTAAATATAGATGTCAGTGAAGTAATGCCCCGCGTCCGGCCCTTCGTCAAAAGTTGCTTTGCTATCGATGTTGTAATAGATGCCTTGGGTATCACCGCCGTCCCAGCGATTGCCGTCAATGCTTAAAAAGCCAACGAGAGTTTTATCAATGCCACTATTGGCCGGTTCGATGACGGCTCCTTGAGCTGCCCCATCGTACGCGGCCCATGTGCCAATCGCTTTGAGTTTGGTGGCTCGACCCACGCCAAGCAACGAAATACGTGCTTTGAGTTTCACGGCATCTGAGCAGTTGTATGTTCCGGCCGTTAAGCGCACGAGTCCTCCAACTTCACCCAAAGAGTCAATGGCTGAGTTGATGACAGCTTGGTCGTCTGTGCCGCTACAGACAAAATGTGCACCGTCTTTTTCGGCCGATGACGCATCTGATGCTGCTACGTTAAGACCAGAAAAATGATCACCAGCTCCATTTGTAACAAGTGGTAAATACACTTCGCTTGTAGCGTCTACTCCATTTGCTTCAGATCGGTTGATTTGGCCAAGCACGGCCGCACCAGTTGCCCCAGCCCCGGCCAAGCCTAAATTTTCAAGGAATTTTCTGCGATTCATTTCTTCATTCTCCTTTCTGTGCCCTGAGCGTATCAAAAGGCACTTTGATCCTGTTTTTCCATCGACTCCGCTAAAATTTTATCAGAGTGTGTGCAAACAATTGTTAGGGTTCGTGTTGCTAGCCTAAGAATCACTATAATTAGAGCGATTCCGAAAATTAATGCAGGTGAAATTTTCAGAATTAGTTCGAGGCATGTTTAGAAAATGCCTAAATAAAATTGATTGCCTACCACCAATTTAAACAAGGATGTATGAAATGAGTTTTCGGATTGAAAAAGACACAATGGGGGAAGTTCAGGTCCCCGATGATAAATATTGGGGAGCACAGACCCAACGTAGTTTACAAAACTTTAAAATCGGCGGACAAAAAATGCCGATGGAAATCGTCAAAGCGTTTGCGATTTTGAAAAAAGCGGCCGCGCTTACCAATCAAGATCTAGCAGGGTTCCCGGCCGAAAAAGCGGCCGCCATCGGCCAAGCGTGTGACGAAGTTTTAGCGGGCAAGCTTGACGATCAGTTCCCCTTGGTCGTTTGGCAAACCGGCTCCGGCACCCAAAGCAACATGAACGTCAACGAAGTTGTTGCCAATCGGGCCAGCGAAATTATGGGAGCAGACTTCCGCACCGACAAAAAAGTAAAAGCGAACGACGATGTCAACAAAAGCCAATCATCGAATGATACATTCCCAACCGGAATGCACATCGCCACCTACATCAAAATCGCTGAAGAAACATTGCCGAAATTACAGCTACTGCGTGACACCCTGGCGGCAAAATCATTGGCCTTTATGCAAGTGGTCAAAACCGGCCGTACCCATCTAATGGATGCGACCCCGCTGACGCTGGGCCAAGAGTTTAGCGGCTATGTCACCCAACTCGACAATGGAATCGCGGCGATCAAAGGGACTTTGGGCCGTGTGGCAGAACTAGCATTAGGCGGTACCGCTGTTGGAACCGGGTTAAATACTCCTGAAGGGTATTCAGAACATGTGGCGGCGAAAATCGCAGAATTGACCGGCCATCCGTTTGTGACTGCACCAAACAAGTTTGAAGCGTTATCGGCCCATGATGCGATGGTTGAGGTGAGCGGTGCGCTCAAACGGGCAGCCGTCAGCCTGATGCATATCGCCAACAACATCCGCATGTTGGCGAGTGGACCACGCACCGGCATCGGTGAAATTGTGTTGCCAGCCAACGAGCCAGGCAGCTCGATTATGCCAGGCAAGGTTAACCCGACCCAGTGTGAAGCGATGACGATGGTATGCGCCCAGGTGATCGGCAATGATGTGGCTGTGACCATTTCAGGCACCTATGGCCAGTTTCAGCTCAATGTGTTTAAACCTGTGATGGCGTTTAACGTTTTGATGTCGGCCCAGCTCATCGGTGATGCTTGTCAAAGCTTTAACGACAACTGTGCAGTAGGCATCGAGCCAAATGACGCTCGTATCGCTGAATTGGTTAGCCGCAGCCTGATGCTAGTCACCGCGTTGAACACAAAGATCGGCTATTACAAAGCGGCCGAAATTGCGAACAAAGCCCACGGTGAAGGGACGACGCTTAAAGAAGCTACGCTGGCCCTTGGTTATCTCACTGAAGCTGAATTCGATGAAGCCGTTGTGCCTGGCAAAATGGTTGGAAAATTAGATTAGACTACATCGGGGCCAGTCTGGTTTTCAAAACCAGACTGGTCTTGCTAAACTTGGGAGCATGGCACAAAACAATCCCCCTAAAACCGAGAAAAAGAAAGTCACCGGCCGCACGCGTGATCTAGTCATTCGTATCGATAAAATTATCCTTAGTATTGCCAAATATTGGCTACTTTATTTGAATACGATTATCGGGCTTTATGTAGGGTTACCGATTCTAGCCCCGGTATTAATGAAGTTGGGTTTAACAGGGGCTGCTCGAACCATTTACACCATTTACTCCCCTATGTGCCATCAGTCTGCATCTCGCTCGTTCTTTCTATTTGGTGAACAAATTGCCTACCCGAGTGATGTGGCTGGAACCAGCTACACGCCGCTGCAAAGCTACGCAGGTTCGATACCAGAGTTTACCGGAGTCGATTTAGATAACTTTTTTGAATTCTTTTCGGCCGCACGCGTGTTTGTGGGGAATGCTCAACTCGGCTACAAGATGGCTTTGTGCGAGCGTGATATCGCCATCTACTTCATGATTTTCCTGATGGGTGTCATTTATGCCATTGTTCGTCAACGGCGTGAAGTCAAACCAATGCGCTTTATCGTCTTCCTGATTTTCTTTTTGGCCCCGATTGGGTGGGATGGATTTAGTCAGCTCTTTGGATATTTCTTTGAATTTTTAGGGGGAGATGGATTGCAATCAATCTTTTATGTAAGGGAAAGCACTCCACTTATTCGCACAGGGACCGGTGCTCTTTTTGGAACTGGCGTTGTTTGGTTGGTTTACCCACACATTGCACAGGGGATGCGAGGCACAGCCTATGAGCTTGAAACAAAATTAATTCGGGCTGGGGTACTTGAAGGAGAAGTTCAGCCAGCTCCATGGGAAGAAGATATGCAGAAACAGCTTGATGAGTTAGATTAAATCATGATTGTGAAGGCTAAGTAGGCAACTGTACCATTTTGAGCCAAGAGATGAATTTGGAAAAAGTCGTTTATTTTCCAAATTCACCTTTTATCAAACATATAGGGGAGCTTAATGTCTAAATCAACTCAAACAAACAGATTACCCAGACCATGCCAATGAATACCCTCGAACCGGCTTAAAAGGCTCTGGAGCTGGCTCAATCGTTTCAGGGACAGACGTTGATGGGCTAGAGAACCAATCCCAAATCCAATTCCAGATAGAGTCCAAAGACAATTGATTTTCAAGTTGGAGCTCACTAGCGGTAGCAGCCACGGCTTGGTCCACGCTAATGGCTACGGTTGAAGCCTCAATGTTCGCTAGATAGGTAGCACTTTCACTCGCTTCAGCCACACTAAATGAGCCGAGAAGCGATAATGCAATCAAAAAGCATGCAGGAAACAAAAACAAAATAGTTGATCTGAACTTAAGATAGAAATGATGCATGGATTTATTCCTTAATAGATAATTTTAGTCACATTAAACGAATATTTTCGTATAATGCTTGCTATTAGTCTATGTAGGGAGGCTTGCGAAACTTCTGGCAACTTATGTATTTCGAGGAGTACTTTTGGGCTATTTTACATTTCAGGCCGAGCTTCCTCGGACTGATCAGCCTGAATAGGCTTCATGGGATATCTGACCAAAAATTTGAGAATAAAGAACAAAATGTAAGCGGAAAAAGCTAACGCGAAGATGCCTTATTAAAACAAAAAGGATTGCCGCTGAATGCAACAATCCTAAAAGTAAAGATAGATTATAAGTCAGCTTAATTTTACTAACCTGACCAAGCGAGACTCTTGAAAAAGCTATAGCCCTTTTTCAAAAGCTTTTCAAACCATTCTAAATACCCATTGGTATCATCATCGTCTCCGGTTTGATCAGAGTCGATGAAATCCTCTTTATCATCTTGGAGCACATCCGTTGTTATAGAAGGACTAATAACGACTTGCTCATAAGCCACCATTTCGCTGTTAGTAATTTCAGCTTGATAACTAATCTGGGTGTTTACCGTTTCAACCGAAGCTGCGGCAGATTCTGGGGTTGAGAAAGAGAGACCCAAAAATAGAGCCAAAAATAGTCCCGTGATGATGAGCGATTTAAATTTACTTTGAATTTTTTGCATAGTTTTCTCCAATATCCAATTAAGTGAAGGCAGTTTTCAATTTCAACAAGACAACATAAGCAACAATTAGAGGTTATGTCCTTTGTTACAAACAGTATTTACTTGCAAACTTGAGATATTTCTGACGCTTTCAATTCGACCTAGTACTTTTGGATGAGTTTCAGATTCCCGGCCACTTCAGACTTGGTTGCAGGCTGATATGCAATTCTCCCGTTCCTCAAATCAACTCAAGCCCAAGTAGTCCCAAACCCGTTGAATCAAAATGTCACGTGATGATTTCTGAGTATGGCCGTTTTGCTGAGCTTTATCAGCCCGTTGCGTTTGTAGATTTACTTTTTGCGCCTCTAATCCATCAAGCAGCATGTTTAGAATAGAAGGGTCTTCCATCAAAACAGAGGTGAATGCATCTTTGTTGATGACGATGACTTCAACGTCATCGGTGGCCCGCACCGTGGCTGAACGAGGCTCGCCTGTTAATAGACTCATCTCACCGAAAAATTCACCAGCTTTTTTCTGCTGCACCAAAATGTTCTGATTCTGGTCACCCCTGATATGTATATCAACTGAACCAGCTGTAATCATGAACATCGAATCTCCTTGTTCACCTTCGCGCACTAGATATTCGCCTATTGCAAATGACTGTGCATGGGAGAAGCTCGCAAGCTGTGCAATTTGGTCGTCTTCTAACTCTGAAATTAGGTCAAAAGAATTCAGAAGCTTCGGAACGTCGGCCGCAGGTTCAGCCGTCGTATGGTTTAGGCTAGGCGGGAACTCGTATTCGTATTGGACAGCTGTCGGGAACGGGATATTAATCCCTTCACGCTTAAAGATGTACCACAAGCGCGTATACACTAGATCTTTAATCGTGATCATATCGCCATAATCTTTGATCCAAAAACGAAGCCCGTACCGAATCGCATAATCGTCAAAACCGGCTACAAATGGGGGATTATTCGGATCGTATTCACACTCGTCAAGCGAGTTGAGAAAGTCCACCATAATGCTTTTGACTTTATTGGGTGGATGGCTGTAATCGAGCTGAATATAGATCACCTGAATTTGACGCTGCGTCGGCCGTGAGTAGTTAATAATTTTGTCAGAAGCGACATCTTTATTCGTTAGGGATACTCGATGATTCTCACGCGTTAAAAGCATTAGTGTGCGCCAGTTTTGGCTTAATACCTGCCCCTCATGCCCCCCAATTTCAACCCAATCGTCAATCGCAAATGGTGACTCAATTTGGAGCGCGATACCGGCAAATAGGTTCCCTAGCGTATCTTGAATTGAGAAACCGATAATGGCTGAAGCAACAGTTGATGTAAGCAAAATACCTGATAGCTCAACCTTAAACAAAATCCTCAGTGCAATTAAAACGGCCGAACCTAAAATCAATCCACCTAAAAGGTTGAGCACAAACTTTGGAATTTTTAAGTGGCCAGGCTGGATGACTAACTCTGTGATTAACCAAATCACAAGCTGATTAATACTGTAAACAACTAAAACAACCAGTAAAACCCAGAGTATTTGAAAAGGCAGCTCAGTATTCTCAGTCGGTGGTGCATCAAGAAGACCTAATCCATAAACAACAAGCAGGTAAACAGAGAGAAGCAATGCCGGAAAGATGACCTGCCGCGTGACAATAAAGTTGTATCTGCGCCGTAAAACAGGGATCAAGAGAAACAGTAGGATTAAGTAGGCGATAGAAATGAGGAGCGATTGGAGAATCATGTGGCTATTTTAGTCCGTTTTGCAGAATAGCCCGCAATTTTTTAGTAAAAACCTCTCACGGTTTACAGAGGATGGTCACCGAATGCAATATCAACAGCTTGTTGCATGTCTGCAAAAGAGTAACTACTGGCTTGGCTAATAATCGATTCTTTGTCACTGACAGTTAAACCAGCCGTTATTGCAGCCAGTGCATTCTCAGCCTCTTGGCGTGAGATTGCAGGTGCTTCTTGCTGATTAATGGCAAAGGTTAGCCAGCTTGCACCTGTTTTGATGTCGCCTTGCTTGAGCAGAACACGGCCGAGCTGTGTTAATGCGGTCAGTGCATCGGGCAAGGCTTGAATCGCCAATGCGGTTGCCAAACCCTGTCTAAGTTGGTTGATCGCATTTTGGTACTGACCCAACTCAAAAAAAGTCAGCCCCAATCCATTATAGTTGGCAGCGATCCAGCGCTGGTCACCGACTTCAATCGTTAACAGCAAACTTTCTTCATAATATTTGATCGCATCTTGGTGTTTTTCTAAGGAGCGTGAAACGCTGCCTAAGTTGCTCAAAATAACGGCCGTCGCCTGAATGTCATTCAGCTGCTTGGTCATCACTTCAGCTTCTTGGTAGTAACGGAGCGCTTTTTCATATTGACTCTGACGGCCGTAGACTGACCCTAAATTGCTAAGCAGGTTGGCCACACCCCGTTGATAGTTATGTGTTTGCTGTGTCGTTAAGGCCTCACGGTAATACCGTTCAGCGTCAGGATAACGCCCTTCTGTTGCCGCAACGATTCCCATCACATTAGAGGCACGACTACAACCTAATTCGTTTTGTACCGCTTTGAATAGAGCATAAGAATCGTTTAGACGCTCAAGGGCTTGAGGAAAATCTCCCATTCTTAAATAGATGATACCGAGGAAATAAAAACCTTCGGCCGCTGGTTTGACTAAATCAGCCTGCTGCAAAACTGGAAGCGCTTGGGCCAAGCGTTTTTTCCCTATATCAAAATGTCCTAACTGTGTGTCAAATGTGGCAGCTTGAACTTGCACCTGTGCCTCTAGCTCAGGCAACCATTCTCCGCTGCCAGTTAAAAGCCGCTCAAATAATCTTAACCCCTCATGAAATAGACTGCATCGCTGAAAATAGTAGCCTGTAATCGGTAATAGCTGCTGAATAAATAGTTTATGGGTTCGATTTTGTGCCAGCCACTCCCAAACAGCACGAATATTTTCGATTTCACTTTGCACCAACAAAACCAAATCGGGATCATCGCTTGAATACATTCCAGTTTCATGCTGTGATAGCAATGTTGCAAAATAATTGGCATAGCTGACAGACGCAACCTCATGCTCTTCAGGTGAAAGGTGTTCAAGCCCGAACTGGCGTAAAAGTGGATGGATATGAAACCGGCCGCCAGCTTCTTTTTGTAGTAGCGATTTATCGACCAGCGTTGTCAAGGTTCGTAGAGTGACCCCCGCTACTTTGTCGGCCGAACCCCGCGTAAATCCACCTCTAAAAATTGCCAGCTTTGCAAAGCCTTTTTGCGCCTCTTCTGGTAGCAACGACCATGAATAAGCAAACACAGCTCGAATGCTGCGCTGATGAGTGGGTACCAGATCAAGGTCTGTGGCTAAGAAATCGAGGTTGCTCTCGATTTCGGCCGCAATTTCATGACATGAAATCACCCGCACCCAAGCGGATGCCAATTCAATGGCTAAAGGCATTCCTTCGACCAGTGCACATATCCGGCCGATTTCAGCCTCCTCTCTTTCGGGCGTAAAACTTAAATCAAGTCGCTGTGCTCGGTTTGTAAACAGCTTTGCGGCCGGTTGCTCTAAGTTGGCCGAGTAAGGCAAGCCGGTGAGTGGCAAAACCCATTCCGCCGCCATATTTAACGGTTCACGTGATGTCACCAAGATTTTAAGGTCAGAAGCCGTTGCCATAAGATCAGTCAGGAAGTCGATGCCGTCTAACAGATGCTCAAAGTTGTCTAAAATCAAGAGAATATTTTTGGTGCCCAAATAGCTAAAAAGCTGCTCTTGAGGTGTTTTTTGCCCTTGTAGAGAAAGCCCAAAGGCGGTCGCAATCGCAGTGGGCAGTAGGTCGGCCGAGGACAGGCTGACTAAAGGAGCGAGGAAAACCCCATCTTTAAATTGAGGCAATAGTTGGTGCGCACACTCATTTGCCAAGCGTGTTTTTCCGATGCCGCCTGGACCAGTAATCGTTAGGAGCGAACATTGGTCGCTGACTAGCAGGGTTTTGATTTGTTCTGATTCAGCCTGGCGGCCGATGAAGCTTAACGCGGCCGACTGTAAGTTGTGAGGAGTGGATTTTATGTGCGTATGGGGCTCGCTTTTTAATGGTTGATCGGCCGGTTCAGGCTGTTTGATCTCTAATTTGCCTGCTTTGATTTGCTCATACAGCTGTATTGTTTCGGCTGTGGGTTCTACATCTAGCTCAGCCTGTAGCGCTTGTCGGCAGAGGTCAAATTGAGCAAGGGCAGCGCCACGCTGACCATTCTCTGCCAATAGTTTCATTAACTGCCGATACCCTTCTTCACGCCAAGGGTCTAATGCCAAGAGCTGCTGATAATCTTGAACCGCCTGCTCCACATCACCAGATTCGGCTGCCTCAGCTCCTAACCGATACAAATATTCGGCCGCTTTTTGATGGTAGGTTTGGCGTTCTTGCTCAACCCATCGCTCAAACAAAGAAGCATCTCGCAAATAGAAATCATCGAGAAAGGGCCCTGTATAAACTTTAACAGACTGACGCATAGCACTGCTTTCTAAAAATTGATCTGCGTCAATTTCAACAGCCGACGCTCGATTCAGTCCCACATCGCGCCGATTAATAATCAGATGAGGGTCAAATTGACTGCGTAATTTGCTTAGTGCAACCCGCAGGCTGGCCCGAGCTGCACTTTCCGGCATATCGCTCCAAAGCAATCCAGCTAAAAGCTCGCGTGAGGTGGGCTGCTTATTAACGGCCAAATAAAAAAGGGTTGCTCGAGCTTTAGCAGGCAAAGACTGATCCACTATTTGATCATTGAGAAGAATACGGGGTTTTCCAAAAAGATTTAGTCTGAGGACGGTCATGGTTTAACGATAGATTTGCGGTGGCTTTACGAGCCGCTGGTACCGTGTGGCTATATTGCAGTCGTTGTATTTTTATGCGCATCATTCTTGTTATCGATGTGCCTCTATTTTAGCGAGCTTATCTAATATCGCATAAATGGCGTATTAACGAGAGCCATTACTTACTTACTAAGGAAACAATGGAGAAAAAGAATGTTCACTGAAACAAACCACCTAAATGTGAGGCCCTTAAACTCACCCATTCTGCCTATTTTACTAATTATCATAAGCCTGCTTATGCCTCAATTGCTTTTGGCATTTCCGATCATGGCTTCAGATCAGGTTCAGTCAAGCCCGGCCGCCGATGGCGACCCAGCCCTTTGCAAGATTACCATTCCCTATCCTGTATCCACCATTGGCAGCACAACTTGGGATAGGTATGAGTTTGAGTCTAATGATGATCAAAACAAGAAGGAAACATTTTTGATTCTCTCCAAAGACCCTGGAAACGAGTATCTGTTTTTCACAAAAGATGGCGCAGAGTTTAAGAATGTCACCCCTGCTGGCAGTTGGACCGACATCGATTATGGTCAAATCGGAGCAATTACAAGAAACATACATTATTTTGTAATGGATACTGAATCTGGCAATAAGCGGCTATTCGCAACTGATGACGGAGAGACATTCACCGATATTACACCGGCCGGGATTTGGAAACGGATCTCATTGGAAAGGTCAAATGACGGCATTGTTGACTACTTTATTCTTGTAGACAGCACCTTTAATTCGCATCTGTTATCAACCAATGACGGGATCAATCTGATAAATCTCACCCCTAATGGTTCATGGACAAATATTGAATACCACAGCTATATCGATAGTTTGGAGGGTATCGACTTTTTCGCTTTTAAGGATACGCCATCAAGCATCCACATGTATACACGTGATCGTAATAAGGGAGATACTTTAATTAATGTTACGCCGCCAGGGCAGTGGCTCGACTTTTATGAGACGACCCTAACCAGAAGTAATGGTTTATATTTTAATTGGGTTGCAAACGTAGACCTCAGTTTTCTCTACTCAATAGACAGCAATGGTCAACTACATCCAGGTCCAAACGAAGAATGGGAGCTTTTAGATAGCTTAACTTTAAAAAACAATTCCGAACGCAACTACTTTCTCTTTCAAGATGGTCTCGAAAGCGTAATTGCATCGACGATTGATGGGGAGAACTATGTTGAGGGCCTCAGGGGGACAGAATGGGACAATTTTGATAACGCGGGCGAAGGTTCTGCAACTGGTGGGTTTGATTTTTTTATCGTTGAAACCACTGACGGCTACCGTCATCTTTACGCATTCAAAGATGGGGTTGCGACACAAGTTGGACCTCCTGGCTCTTGGCTAAGTATCTCTCACATGGTCACTGCCGGTGGGCGCGATTATTTTCAGTTTAGAGATACGCCAGGAGAGACCGTAACAATTTACTCAATAGATGAGAATTTAAAATCTTTAGCCGGCCCTGTCGTTAAACGTTCTGACATCAAGTCTTTAAATGTGCGTGCTGATTATAGCGAAGCTCTCTTTTTCATTAAAAACACAAGTGGGCATGGGCATATTTACGTTACCGTAAACGGGGCCAACTACAGCAAGTTACCGCACGGTGGGATTTGGAGCGATATAAACTTCCGAGCCCATCGCAATGGAAAATATTATTACCGCGTACTCGATCCGAATACCGGCACCTACTCACTTCAAGTTACGCAAAATGGGAGAATTTTCACAGACATTTCTCCAGAAGGCAGTTGGGGTAATATTCTTACTGTCTTAGAGCAGGTTGAGAATGCACCCATCATCTTCATATTTCAGTCCGTTATGACATCCTCGTGGCACCTTTTCTCTTTCAGCCAAAATGATGAGGCTCATGAAGGTCCGTTAACTGAAAGTCTGGGGATTACACAACAAAAAGCGTTTGGCGAGCGTATGCTTTTCCAGTTTCATGATGATGAAACGTCTTACCTATACTCAACGACTGACGGTATCACCTACACCATGGCTGAAGGAATAGAAGAAGGTTGGACTTCAATGAGCACTGCTGCGTTTCAAGACGATGTCCACTTCTACGTATTTGGAAAAGGCAACGGCGAGTATCTGCTTTATTCAACCTCTGATGGACTGAATTTTACAAATCTCACTCCAGTTGGCACATGGAAAAATATTAAATCTGCACCTCACTATTCACCTTTGACCGGTATTACTGATGAAAGCCGTCATTTTGGCTTCACATTTACAGATGACTCTGGCTTTCCGTTTTTATTTTTGAGCCACGATGGTAGTACGCTGTCCCCTGGATCGGTCGGCCTTTGGGAAGGTGTTGATTTTAAAACAGTGCGACACGGGCGAGATTTCTATGTTTTGGAAGGGGGTGTTAACGATTTAGATTATCTGTATGGAACCTGCCAACCGGAAATTAATCTCTTTGGAAACAGCACACTGATTGATAGTGGCGACACGACGCCCAGCCCGGCCGACGATTCAGAGTTTGGCGAGGCTGAGGCAACTATCGGAACCGTCACCCACACATTTACGATTAGCAATACGGGGAATTCGGGCTACCCGCTAACGTTTGATTCGGCCGCCCCAGTGCAACTGGCCGAAGGGTCCAATTTCTCTGTCACTCAGCCCGAAAAACTAACTTTAGAGGCGGGTGAAGGCACAACGTTTGAAGTTGAGTTCCGGCCGACCACGACCGGCATCCTAACCGACACCATCACTATTTTGAGCAATGATTTTGATGAACCTGCAACCACATTTGTCATATCAGGCACCGGGTTGCCAAGCCAAGTGACCCCCACACCAGAGCCACCAACCGGTAACCGGCCGATCTTTTTACCCTTTATCACAAGACCCTAGCTAAACTGATTTTGGGCTTTCGTTTGCAAGGAGCATTGAGCTTGTCGAAGTGTGGTCTCGCACCTTAGATAAGATAAGCCTGTGGAGCGAAAGTCCTATGGTTGACACTTAATTTACGACACCTATTCAGATAAATGGAGAAAAAGAATGTTCACTGAAACAAACCACTTGAATATGAGGCCATTAGGCTCACCCATTCTGCCTATTTTACTAATCATCATAAGCCTGCTTATGCCCCAATTGCTCTTGGCATTTCCGATCATGGCTTCAGATCAGGTTCAGTCAAGCCCGGCCGCTAACAGCGACCCCGCCCTTTGCGCAATCACCATTGATAACACGGTTTGGGATAGATATGAGATCGCTTTTAATGATGAGCATAACAAAAAAGAAACATTTTTAATTCTTGATGCTCCTTCCGGCAATAAGCGCCTTTATCTAACAAAAGACGGAGCAAGCTTTAAGGATGTAACGCCCGCTGGTAGTTGGGCAGACATCAATCATAGCCAAAGCGAGTCAACCACCGGAAATACACATTATTTTGAAATGGAAACTGAATCTGGCAACCAGCGACTATTTACAACTGACGACGGGGAGACCTTCACCGACATTACACCAGCCGGTGCTTGGAATCGGATTTCATTTAAACATTCAACGAGTGAAATTGTTGACTTCTTTATATTTGAAGACAGCTCAAACAACCAACACCTACTATCAACTAGCGATGGGATTAATCTCACAAATCTCACCCCCACAGGCACATGGCAAAATATTCAGCACCATGATCCAATACTTATACTAGATGGGTTCGATATCTTCGGAATGAACGACAGCTCTCTCAACCCGCACCTGTTTCTATTCAAGAATGGGGAACCATTAATTGATGTAACCCCACCGGGGGCGTGGCGAGGCTTTGTAATCGCAACCGAGTCAAGAGGTGACAGTTTGTATTTCGCCTGGCTGAGGAATGACCTGCATCGTTTCATTCTCCACTCTGTAGACAACAATGGGCAATTACACCCTGGCCCAAATGAAGAATGGACGTTTATAGATAGCTTGACCCTTAAGCATAATACGGAGCGTAGCTATTTTCTCTTCGAAGATGGACCAGAAAAGGTGTTCGCATCGACGGTTGACGGGGTGAGCTATGTAGAGGGGCCTAGGGGGGAATGGGTCGATGTTCATAAAATTGGTGAAGGCTCCGCAACGGGTGGATTCGATTTTTTCGCCTTTGAAACCCCCGACAACTCACTTCATCTTTATGCATTTAAAGATGGGGTTGCTACAAAAGCTGGCCCTGCTGGCCCCTGGTTAAACATCATCCACATGGCCCGGGCGGGTGGGCGTGATTATTTTCAATTTAGAGGTAACCCGGACAGTATCGCATTTATTTACTCGATAGACGATAACCTGAACCCTTTGTTAGGCCCGATCGTTAATCCCGCTAATATAAAATCTCTAAATGCAGATGCAGATTTTGATGATGCTCTATTTTTTATTAAAGACGCAAGCGGGCATGGGGATATTTTCGTCACCCTAGACGGCTCCGATTATGTTAAGTTACCGCATGATGGTAACTGGAGCGATATTACCTTCATGGCCCAACGGAATGAAAAGTACTACTACCGCATATTCGATTCAGATACAGGCACCTACTCACTGAATGTCACTCAAGATGGGCGAACTTTTACAAATATTTCTCCAACGGGGGATTGGAGCGATATTCTTAATGCACCAGCAGAGGGAGAGGAGACACCGATTTTCTTCACTTTTGTTGACACCGCAACTTCATCACATCATCTATTCGCCTTTAGTCCAAACGATCAAGCTCATGAAGCCCCTTCAACTGAAGAGTGGCAAGCGATCTCAATTAGACCAAAACTGTTTGAGGGCCGTCTACTCATTCAGTTTTTTGGTGATGAGACATCCTATCTATATTCAACGACTGACGGAATCACCTACACCCAAGCCAATGGTTTAGAAGATGGATGGGACAAGTATAGGATTGTCACGTCTGAAGACGGTATCGGCTTCTTCGTGGTTGAGAAAAACGATGACAATGACCTGCTTTACTCAACCAGCGATGGGCTAGAATTCACAAATCTAACCCCTGTTGGCACATGGAAAGATATTCAAACTGTTCACCGTTATTCAAGAAACACCGGCATCCCTGCTGAAAGTCGTCATTTTGGCTTCACCTTTCTAGATGGCGCCGACTTCGGGTTTGTATTTTTGAGTCTCGATGGCAATACACTTTCCGCTGGACCGGTTGGGCCATGGAAACTTCCCATCAATTTTAGAGGAGTACGGTATGGGAGGGATTTCTATATTCTAGAAAATAAGGATGGCGGGTTAGATAATCTGTATGGAACCTGCCAACCTGAAATTAATCTCTTTGGAAACAACACACTGATTGATAGTGGTGACAGAACACCCAGCCCGGCCGATGGCACAGAGTTTGGTGAGGCTGAGGCAACTATCGGGACGGTCACTCACACATTTACGATTAGCAATACGGGAAATTCGGGCTACCCATTAACGCTTGACTCAATTGCCCCTGTTCAACTTTCCGGTGGGACAAATTTCTCTGTTACTCAGCCTGAAAAGCTGGTTTTAGAGGCGGGTGAAAGCACAACGTTTGAAGTTGTGTTCCGGCCGAGCAGGATCGCGGCCATGACCGACACCATCACCATTTTAAGCGACGACTTTGATGAGCCGATTACAACATTTGTCGTCTCTGGAACTGGCATTGCGGGGCAAACCACCCTCACCCCTGCACCCTCGCCTACGCTAACGGCAACACCCACGGCCACACCGGGTCCATCGACAACTCCAGAACCATCTACTGGCAATCAATCGATTTTCTTACCCGTTATCGTCGCCAAGCCTTAATCACGACCATTAACGATAGATTTTCAATTGATTTACGTTCGACTAGTACCCTGATCTCATTTACTCAAATGAGGTTAGGGTCATTTTTAAAGCTAACCCGATTATTCCCCTTCCTCATTTTGAAAAAAGCCAAAGAACCAGCCGAGCTTGTGATTGTTTTCAGGTTGGTTTTGAGGCGTTAACCCAAGAGGAAATTATCATGTTTATAAAATTATCTGTACGAATAATGACGGGCTTGGCAATGCTTATCGCATTGGTCGCTGTGCCAACCCTAGCTGCAGGACAAAATCAGCCTGCTCAAAGCGATGCGGACTTATACGAAATTTATGAGAGTGATATTGTTTTAGTTGAATTCGCATCGACTGAAACAGTGCGCTTACGAGAAGGGCAGCTACAAAATCTAAGCCAGTCGCGCACGGCCGAAGCGACAGATCAACTCCAAGCACTTACGGCCGGAGGCGTTTGGCAACGGGCTAACACCCTAACTGAAGTCGAGCTCGACCAAATGCGCCAGAAGGCTGAAGCAGTTTCAGGCAAAGCTCAACCTGATCTGAACAACCGCCTACGCCTGCTTCTGCCAGATGGGTTGAGCGCAATCGAAGCCCAGAAACAGTTAAGTCAATTGCAGATCGTAGCGACTGTGCATCTGGTTCCTAAGCCGGTTGCATTGCCGTTGCAAATTGACTACAGCCAGAATACAGGCAACAACAGCAACAATGCTTACCAAAAATATTTAGATGCGGCTCCCAATGGGCTTGATGCGCGTTACGCGTGGCAAATTCCAAACGGAGACGGTTTTGGGGTTAAAGTGTGTGATGTTGAGTATGACTACAACGAAAATCATGCAGACATTAACGGAGTGACCTATGTGGGGGACCCGGCCGACCCTCCAGTGGGTGCAAACTTCAACGACAATCACGGCACGGCCGTTTTGGGCATGGTCGGCGGTAGCGACAATGGCTACGGCGTCAAAGGAATCGCCTATCGCAGCAGCCTCTATTTTGCGGCCGCTAAAACAACAACGGGTGGTTACGACGTGGGGAATGGGGTGCTTGAATGTGCGGTTGCGCTAGACCCTGGTGACATCATCCTTATCGAGCAACAAACGGCCGGACCCAACTTTGTTTCAGCAAACTCTCCTAGCCAAGTTGGACTTATTCCGGTTGAGTGGCACAAGCCTTGGTATGACGATATTAAAACGGCCGTTGCCATGGGAATGATCGTGATCGAAGCGGCCGGAAATGGTGCGCAAGACCTCGACAGCTCAACCTATACGACTGGCAATGGGGGTCACCATCCGTTTGAAACTGGAAATGACTCAGGCGCCATCATTGTGGGCGCGGCCAAACCACCTGGTTTTGATGCACGCACTGCGGCCGACTTTAGCAACTATGGGGCCACAGTTGACCTTCAAGGCTGGGGTGGCAGCATCGTTACGACCGGCTATAACAATTTATATGCCTCAGAGGGAAAAGACCTCTGGTACACCAACTCATTTGGCGGCACATCAGGTGCTTCACCCATGGTGACCGGTGCG
>JBGCDP010000122.1:0-13888 GCA_045105475.1 Anaerolineae bacterium | reverse complement strand
ATGCTTTCGCTCGATGCGGTTCGACGGCCGGGACCGTCTTGGCGCATGATGGGAGATGTGGCTCGACGACGGGCTGGCCCGTGGCTCATCGCTACCTCCTTCATTCAGCTGCTTGTTTCGATCTTGGTCACTTTTGCAATTGCATGGGTGCTGTACAGTCTTATCGACGGCTTTGAATTTTTCCTCTATCGGCGTACGTGGAACATCTTGGCCGCGTTTGATCTCGCTATTTCGCTGCTCCTGTTGATCAATGTGATGCTTTTGGGGCAGGCAACGATCTCATACGAGCTATTTACCGGCCGGAGTTTGCCCCGTCGTGGGATGCGGGGTCAATGGCGTGTTGTATTTGTTTTAGGTGCACTCTTTTCCGCTTTTGTGAGTACCGTCACATTGTTCGAGCTGCCCCAGATCCATACGATGCTGCTGATGACGATTGCGATTATTAGCCTGAGCGCACTGATTGGTCAGCGCTCATGGCGAACGCGGCAACAGACATTGGCAGAACTCCGGCCGTTTATCTCTAGCCAGCGGCTGTATGACAATTTGCTTGAAGAAGTCGAGTCAGGCGAAATGACCGATCTACAGCCCGCATTTGACGCTCTTTGCCGCGATCTTTTAGGGGGGGCTGTCGGTTACCTTTTGCCTTTGGGTCCGTTAGCTACATTGGTCAGTGGCCCACTGACCTATCCGGCCAATCGTGAAGTGCCTGAACGGATTGGGCTAGCCGGTCGGTTTAATACCCCTGAAGACGACCCCTTGCCCGTTGACCCTCAAAAATTTAGCGGGGCTGCTTGGGCCATTCCTTTGTGGAGCCGTCAAGGGCTAATCGGTCTGTTTTTATTGGGGGACCGTCGTGATAACGGCTTGTATGCGGAAGAGGATATTGTGGCCGCTCGTACGGCCGGTGAGCGGCTGATCGATACGATGGCAAGCGCGGAAATTACCCGCCGCTTAATCGTGCTGCAACGTCAAAAACTAGTCGAGACCCAGCTGCTAGATCAGAAGACACGGCGAGTATTGCATGACGAAGTGCTCCCTATTTTGCACACAACGATGCTGTCTCTGCATGGCCCCAATGGGAAATCTGATGCGATTCAAGAGTTAACCAGTGCACATCAAATGATTGCTGATCTGCTGGCCCAAATGCCGGGTACGTCAATCGATCCGGTCAGGCGTTTAGGTTTAATTACAGCATTGCGAAAACTGCCTCAAAACGAAATGTTGAATCAGTTTAATGAGGTTCATTGGGATATTCCGGAAGATGTTGAAATCGAGCTGAATAATCTACCGGCTCAAACATCAGAGATTCTCTACTATGCGGCTCGAGAGGCGTTGCGCAATGCGGCCAAGCACGGCCGGGGGCGCAACAAAAACCGGTTGCTAAACATCAAAATATCCGGCCGATTTGGTGATGGGATTCAGCTTGTTATTCAAGACGATGGGGTCGGGCTTGCCCAAACTGTGCCTGCACCTAACCCAAATGGGGCGGGACAAGGGCTAACCCTGCATAGCACAATGCTGGCGGTGATGGGAGGCCAGCTTATGATCGATAATGGAGTAGATGGGGGCACACAGGTTGTGATTCAGGTGCAGCCACGGCGTTTGTAAACGCCTCGAGGCGACTGAATCATAAACTTTCTCTAACCAAATCGTCCTAAACTCTCCCCAACCCGGCCAACCGTGTGTAAAATCCCTGCATGAAAAATTCCGGCCGATCCCTCATCCTTTTAATTGCTCTACTCGTTCTACTAACCGCCTGCCAAACAAATTTTGCATTTCCAGGTGGTGACCCCACTTTTACACCATATCCGACCAGCACGAGCATTCCTGACTCAACAGAGCCATCTCCTGCAACCAATACACCAGAGCCTGTGATTGAATCACCGACAGAGGCGCCAGTTGTAGAGGCGACTGAAGATGCACAGCCTCCAGCGACAGAGTCGCCTGTGGTGACTGGCCCTGTCGTACCCGAATTCCCGGCCGCCAATGAACGCCTTATCTCACCTATAAGCCAGCCACCTTCGGCCGATATGATCGAGAGTGCCAACCGATTGGCCGTCGATTTGCCTTTAGAACGGGATGATACAGCGTTGGCTAAAGCCTATTTAGGTGTCGATGATGCTGCCATCGCCGCGTCTTTGCCCGAGCCAAACATCGACTATCAAGTTGGCGATGTGGTTGAATTTTCAGTTAATAATTTTAATCTCAATACCTATGCATATGTGAATGCGACCCTGCTGGGTGTTAGTGAGTATGGTTATTTCTGGTTTGATGAAACAACCGGAAACAGCCAGCCAGATGCTGACTTGGTTGAAAAGACAGTTGCCGAATTTGATCAGATTTATCTTGATGTTTCGAGCTTCTTCGGTCAAGAAGTGCAGCCAGGCATTGATGGGCACAGCCGTGTGCATGTCCTCAACGCATCCCCGCTAACGCTGTGTGCCACAAGCGAAGGGCAAACGACGGTGCCTCCTTGTGGTTTGCTTGGCTATTTCAGTAGTCAAGATTCAGTGTCGAAAGCGGTGAATGCCAACTCCAATCAGAAAGATATGTTTGTGATGAACGGCTCGTATTTTGGGAGCGAGACCTATCTTTCAACGCTTTCACATGAATATCGGCACATGATCGAATCGAACTACGATGACAATGATATCGATTGGGAAGTCGAGGGTTCGGCCGTGCTCGCAGAGGATTTAGTGCGTGAGCGGAGTGATGCGATTCAACGGGGTAACTCCTTTTTGCTTCAGCCAGATCAGCAGCTTAACCGCTGGTCAGATGGGGGGACTGGACCTCGTTACGGACAAGGTTATCTGCTCAACCGCTTTATCTATGATCGTTTAGGCACCGATCTTTACAGAGAATTTGCGCAAAGTGACCGCTCTGGACTTGATGCGGTGACCGGTATTGCAGAAGCAGCCGGGTTGCCTTTCGATGGGGAAGATGTGTGGCTCGACTTTCTTGTAGCCCCGATGCTTCAAACACTACCTGTTGTACCTGATACCTACACTATGCCTCGCGGCATTTTTCGGCCGCCGGCTGAGCGGGTGACCGGGCCAGGCTACGTTAAAGACACAACGGTGAATCAATTCGCGGGGGACTATTACGAACTCCCAGCTGGACAAGACCTGACCATCGAATTCAAAGGGGATTCACTGGTTTCATATCTCAATGTTCTGCCGACATCGGGTGACTTTATGTGGACGGCGCGGCGCAACAACATGAGTATGGCTCGTTTGACCCGTACAGTTGATCTAACGATGGTTGATTCAGCTACGTTTGAATACGACGTTTATCGTGATATTGAGCAGGGGTATGACTTTGCGTATCTGGCGGTTTCGGCCGATGGTGGCGTGACTTGGCAGCCGCTGGTGACTGATGGCATGGAAGGCGAATCGTTTATCGATGATCCAGGCGATGCCGCTTTTGCAGATCGGTTTTACACCGGCCGTGGTACGAGCTGGATGCGTGAGGAAGCTGATCTCACACCATGGGCGGGGCAAGAAATTATGCTCCGTTTTGAGTTTGTGACCGATCCGATTTTAAACTTTGATGGGCTGGCCTTAGATAACATGGCGATTCCTGAAATCGGCTATGTTGATGATGCTGAGACACCGGGTGACTGGGTCGCTGAAGGGTTTGTGCGAGCGACCGGCTACCTGCCGCAAAACTGGCATTTGCAACTCGTTTATCCTGAAGATGATGGGGTTCGGGTTGAAGTGATTGAGGTTGAAGTGATTGGAGATGTGACGTTTAACGTTGTGGCTTCTGACGGACCAGAGCCGCCGTTTTTGGTTGTGGCTGCGTCAGCTCCGGTGACATTGAACCCAGCCTCTTATCGGATTGATGTGCGCTAGCCTAGCGCAAAATCAACGGCCGCCTGCGCATGGATGAGCGTCGTGTCAAACACCGGCACGGCGCAATCACCCGCTTTAACCAACAGCCCGATCTCTGTACAGCCTAGAATCACTCCTTGTGCTCCGGCTCCTATCAGCCGGCCGATGATCTCTAGGTATGCCTGCTTTGACTCTGCCTTAATTTCGCCCACGACCAATTCTTCGTAAATAATGCGATGAACGACCTCTCGATCCTTGTCATTTGGAATCATGACACCAAGCCCATGCTGGTCGATTAAACGTCCTTTGTAAAACGCTTGAGACATCGTGAAGTCGGTGCCCAGTAGGGCGATTGTTTCGATTCCGGCCGCTTTAATCGCCTCCGCTGTGGGGTCAGCGATGTGGATAAACGGAATGTCGATCGCGCCTGTTATCGCATCAGCTACCTTGTGCATCGTGTTGGTACACAGCACAACGCAATCGGCTCCGGCCGCCTGCAACGATGCGGCCGCACGCGCCAGAATCTTGCCAGACTCGTCCCAGTCACCTGCCATTTGGAGTTTTTCGATTTCGGCAAAATCCACCGAAAACATCACGCTTTCGGCCGAATGCAGGCCGCCCAGCCGATCCCGCACCGTCTCATTGATGATCCGATAATACTCGATTGAAGATTCCCAACTCATGCCGCCAATTAGTCCGATTTTTTTCATAAAGCAAATAGCAGGTTGCAAGATGCAAGTCGCATTTGCAACCTTGCCTTTATAAAGCCGAGTACTTCAAATCCCCATCAACGATGGTTGCCGAAATCTTAGTTTCTTTCAACTCTTCAACGTCGACATTGAAGATGTCTCGATTAAAGACGGTGATGTCAGCTAATTTTCCAGGTGAAATCGACCCTTGCTTTGATTGCGTTCCGGCCGTCTGTGCAGCTGCCAGCGTAAACGCCCGAATCGTCTCCTCCAGCGTCAGTTTTTGCTCCGCATGCCACCCATCGGCCGCATATGAGCCATCGAGCTTTTTGCGGGTTACGGCCGCATAAATGCCCAAAATCGGATCGATTGGCTCCACCGGACAGTCAGACCCAAAGACCAGTAAAGCCCCACTCTCAAGCATCGTGCGCCACGCGTAGCTGTACTGCGTACGCTCACCCCAATGACGATCTGCCATTTCCATATCGCTGGTGCAATGAATCGGCTGCATCGATGCCACCACGTCCAACTCAGCTAAGCGATTTAAATCCTCTTCAACCAAAATCTGCACATGCTCAATGCGATGACGCAATTTGGTTCCTTGGCCCCGTTCAGCTTCTTCTTTACGTACCGCTTCGTACACGTCCAAAATATCATGATTGGCTTTGTCACCAATCGCATGGACCGTGACGCTTAAATTATTAGCGGCCGCCTTTGATGCGATTTCGTACATCCCCTCTTTATCAACGACTGTGATGCCATAGGTATCCGTGGTCCCTTGATAGGGCTCAACCATAAGAGCCGTACGTGGTCCTAGCGCCCCATCAGCAAAGATTTTGATGCCACCCATTCTAATCCACTCATCGCCTGAGTCAGTTTGCATACCGACGGCAACTGCATGGTCGATCATGGCGGCCGGGATATTTTTATAGAACCGTAGCCCCAACTCTCCGCTGCTATGTAACGCTTGTAATCCCTTGTAACAGTCTGGCCCATCAAAGTCATGAATGCCGGTGAGCCCCACTTCCCAGCATTTCTGTTGGGCATCACGCATCGCTTCAACGATGTATTCTGGCGATGGTTCTGGAATGGCTGCGTAAACCAACTGCATGCCAGTTTCAAACAAGATGCCAGTTGCATTGCCATCAGCATCACGCTGAATCTCTCCCCCTACAGGATTCAGCGTGTCTTTATCGATGCCGGCCGCTTTTAAGGCCAAGCTGTTTGCCCACCCAGCATGCCCGCTTTTATCTCGTAAAAAGCAGGGATGATCAGGTGCTAACGCGTCGAGCTCCTGCACAGTTGGGAAAGATTTGTCTTCCCAAAGCTCATTTTTCCAACCACGCCCTTGTAGCCATTCCCCTTTGGGCGTTTCGGCCGCACGTTGTGCAATCCGCCGATCAACTTCAGCTCTATCCGCTAAATCAAGTAGGTCGATTTCCTTTAGCGTAATGGCGTACCCCATAAAATGGACATGGGCATCGACCAAACCTGGGGTAACCGCTTTGCCTTTCAGGTCGATAACCTGTGTACCGATCCCCGCCAATGGCAGAATATAGCGATCTGCTCCCATCGCAGTAATTTTATTTTTACTAATGGCGACGGCCGAAACAATCGGCAAATCTGCATCCATCGTGTGAATATTTCCGTTGTGCAAAATGAGTGTGGTGGTCATAAAAAGTTCCTTTTTAAAAAGTGGCTAGATGTTGGCTATTAGACGTTAGCTGGGCTCGCATGACCCCACTAACCGCCAGCATCTAATAGCTAATCTCTATTAATAAAAACTGTAGCCAAATTCACGAGAAATGCCAGCGTTAACAAAATGATTCCTAAGGCGAGGGCAATTGAAAAATTTCCTTTACGAGTTTCTTCAACGATGGCGGTAGTGAGCACTTGCGTTTGTCCACGAATATTAGCTCCCACTAGCATGACGGCTCCAACTTCACTAATAGCGGCTCCAAACCCAGCGACCAATCCAACGATGACGCCGTTTTGGGCTTCTTTGAGGGTTGTGAATAGTACTTGACGATCTGTGGCTCCCAGTACCCGCATCTGCTGGCGCAGTTCAGGACTTACTTCGCGAACGGCCGTCATCGTGACCCCTGTGATCAGTGGTAGTGCCAAAATGACCTGAGCGACGATCATGGCGGTAGGGGAAAAGAGCCAGCCTAGCGAGCCTAACGGCCCTTGGCGCGACAGGAGTAAGAAGACGACTAAGCCTACGACGACGGGCGGAAAGCCCATACCTGTGTAGATAAATGCGGTTAGCCAGCGTCGGCCGCGAAATTCCCGCAAACCGAGCCAAGCCCCCAGAGGTACGCCAACTAGGCCACCGAGTAGCACGGCCATGCCGCTGACTAGCAAGCTGAGCCAGACGATTTGCCATAGTGCTGGGTCGCCACTAATGAGTAAAGTGATCGCATTGCCTAAATCTTCTAACATAGAGTCTTTTTCACGGCCAAATTGTGTGTCATCGACCAATTATCGTCAATTAGAGCAGGCGTGATCAATCGGCTGTTAACTATATTCTTTTATTTATGGGTCGATGCTTAATCAATTTACTGTTGTTGGGGTTCGATTAAAACAGGGGCGGAGAAAAGACTCATTCGGCCCCGCTCATCGATGGCCGACATCGTCATGAAATAAGCCCTCGATGGGTCATATCCTGTCAGCACCACATTGCCCGCTTCGGCATTATTTACAAAGCGGAGGGGCGGGTAGTTGCGAATATCTGATGTCGCCTCACGGAATGCAATTGCATATCCGGCCGCATTCGGATTCCGTGGCCATGTCAATAAAAATGAGCCTGGAATCGCCATGTTGACGACGGTAGGTGGAGCCGGTGGGGTTGGCGCACCGGCCATATTAGCGATAACCGCCACGTTGAGTTGGGTCACTTGGCGCAAATAGGTGTAGTCGATTATGTCCCACGTATCGAGCTTGGAGTTAACCAGATCAGGGTCTTCGACCGATTCAGTTAGCCGGATGGCAGGCATGGCGGCATAAACAAATTCGCGCTGGTCTCCCCACCTCCCTTCACGATCTAAGGCATCAATGATGTCAATCGGGAAGGCGGGTACGTAGAGCTTGGCCATAAAGTTGTAATAGCGTGCGATGACGCCCGACTGCGAGCGAGCGAGATCGGGAGCAAATAGACGGATCGAGCGAGGGATGTCTGCCCGGCCGCCGACAGTGTCATAATTGATGGCTGCAATCACTTGACGGCCGTCCCGAATAAGCTGAGAGACTAAATCTCTCGCACCATATGTTCCCTGCTCTTCGGCCGCTAATGCCGCAAAAATGATTGTTTGATTCCACGTGCGTGAACTGAGTAATCGAATAGTTTCAATGAGAAGCGCAATGCCTGAGCCATTGTCGTTGGCACCGGGAGCACGGGTAAACCCATCTGTCTCATCAACCGATCGGGTATCGTAATGGGCCATGATGACGATAACACCCGCACCTGGTTCAGTACCTGGCAATGTGGCGATAATATTTTCTTGCTCAGCAAAAAAGCCGCTGTAATCGAGCCGGAATGGATCATTTTCAACGATCAAGCGGCCGTTGCTGGCTTGCCCTACGCGAGTCATTTCTTGTTGAATCCAGCGTCTCGCGGCTCCGATACCAAAGGTTTGACTTTCAACATCACTGAATGCATTGCGCGTCCCAAAACTTTCTAATCGCTGCACATAAGCCATTAGCTGTTGTTCCGAAACAGCATTGACAAGGGTGGCAATATCTGGGTCAAGGTCAGGATAGACATCACTGACCGGGTCTGTCACCGCATTGGCTGGGTCCGGCGGAATAAATACACCGACCTCCACAACTTCAGCATCTCCTTGCGGCGTACCCGGCAAAGGAGGGGCGTTGGGAATCGGCGTGGGTATTTGCAATGTTGGCGGAGCCAGCAAGGCGCAGGAGAATAGAAAAAGAACGAGGGGAGAAAACCGAAAAATCGGGTGGAGCTTTCGCGGTCTGTGTGGCTTGTTGGGTTCGGTGTTCACTGTTTGGTTTTGTCGCTTGATTTTCTTGAAATTTTGGGTCATGGCTCGATAATCAATCACTATTGTCTGATTATCTATTGGGGAGAATTGAAAAACAAGTCTCTTAACAAACAACAAAAAGCCGGACATTGAAATAAATCAAAGCCCGGCCAATTTAAACCTTTGTTTTTCAAAAAGAGGCTTTACTTATTTGCTTCTTCTTGGTTTGTTAGTTGGTCAGATCCTAAATTCGGCAATACCGCCTGAATTAAGTCGATTGGAATTGGAAAAACCGTCGTCGTATTTTGCTCAACACCGATTTCAACCAGCGTCTGCAAATAGCGCAATGTCATTGCACCAGGCTCCGAAGCCAGCATCCGTGCCGCTTGCGAAAGCTTTTCAGAAGCCTGTAATTCACCTTCCGCATGGATTACCTTCGCACGTCTTTCCCGTTCTGCTTCTGCCTGACGAGCCATCGCTCGGATCATTTGCGAGTTCAGCTCAACGTCTTTAATTTCAACGATTGAAACTTTAATACCCCAAGGTTCGGTTGCCTCATCGATGATTTTTTGTAGTTCACCATTGATGTGCTCACGATCTGAGAGCAGCTCATCTAAGGTTGACTGTCCGATGACGTTACGCAGACTGGTCTGTGAAATTTGAGACGTTGCCCGACGATAGTTCTCGATATTAATCACGGCCGCTTCTGGGTCAGTGACTTGAAAATAGACAACCGCATTGACTCGTACGGTCACATTATCAGATGTGATCGCTTCCTGAGTAGGAACATCTAAAGTGATTGTTCTTAAGTCAACCTTGATCATTTTGTCTACAATCGGAATAACAAAGAACAAACCCGGTCCTTTTGCACCGATAACCCGGCCGAGGCGAAAAATGACACCTCGTTCGTATTCTTGAACAATTCGGACTGTTGCTGTAGCTACAATCAAAAGAAAGAAAATGATTATGCCACCAAAAGCTAATACTGGACCCATGGTAAATCTCCTAGAAAGATACTATTTTAATACAAGCTGTTATCTAAATATACGTAATATTATGCCCATTGTCCTCTCAGTCGAGTAGGGAATGTTCAATTTCTAACAAAGAATTCGCATAGCAATATTGGTTGATTATATATACTAATCAGATAAACGTTTTTCAGCAAAGCAAAAATTTCTTGACCGTATATCATGGATGTGGCAAAATTCTAGCCCCTTGGTTCCCATAGCTCAGAGGATAGAGCGTTGGTCTCCGAAGCCGAAGGCCCAGGTTCGAGTCCTGGTGGGAACACAAGACTGAAAAAGCCCGTTGATCTTTAAAAATCAACGGGCTTTTTTGTTTACATTTGGCTGTGTCTATCTAACTTTTGAATTTAAGGGCGAAGTAAAATTTTCCGCACTCCCTGCTCGCCAGCTTTTTGCATAGCTGCCGCTCCTTCTGAAAGGGGGAACTTGCCATCGATGAGATCCAGAAGCTTTACGGCTGCTGGCGTAGCTAACAAGCGCACGGCCGGTTCAAACGGGCCGCAGCGTGAACCCACAACCTTAATTTCACCAACGACGAGTTTGGTTAGATCAACGTTCGATTTGCCTGCATAGGTGCTTTTCAGCACGATGGTTCCACCCGGCCGAGTAATGCGCAGCGCATGGGCAAACCCTGCATCATTGCCGGTCGTTTCAACGACAAAGTTAAACGCATTGTCAGAAACATCTTCTGTTAACCCTGTTTCAAGATCCCATTTTTCGGCTAGCTTGAGTGATTCACGCCTGCGGCCTACCATAACCACCCGATTGCCTGCCAAACTTAAAATCCATCCGATGAGCATACCTAAACGGCCGGGGCCGACGACGCCAATTGATTCGCTGGGCGGCACACACAGCTGCTCCCGTATGCGTAGCGCGGCCGCTAGCGGTTCAGTAAAGACCGCCAGATTATTTGGGACAGAGTCCGGAACGGAAACAAGGTTCCGGATTGGGACCGTCATATAGTCTGCAAACGCCCCATCTCGCTGATGAATGCCTAAAACGGTGCGTTGTAAGCAATGCTCTGGCCCTTCGGATAAGCATGTTTCACAAGTTTGACAGCCGATGTTGATGGAAGCGGTGGCGCGCTTGCCGAGCCAGCTTTGTTTAGTTGGGTCACCAATCTCTTCGATTGTGCCTACAAATTCGTGGCCTAAAACCCCGCTAAAGCCAGGGACATACCCTTTGACGATTTCGAGATCTGTTGAGCAAACCCCTGCTAGATCAAGCTTGAGGAGCGCTTCTGACGGTAGGGGAGTAGGCTTGTCAATTTGGGAGTAGCTGAGTTGACCATTGGTAAGGGTGAGGGCGTTCATTAGTTTCCAAAAAGTGTGAATGATTTGTTTTTCTAAAGTGGCAGTTCGATCCTGGCTGTTGTTCCTTGGCCGATTCCGTCGCTGCTAATCATAATTGATCCGTGATGTGCTTCGACTATGGCTTGTGTAATGGCAAGGCCCAGACCACGGCCGCCAGTGAAACGATTGCGCGATTGGTCTGCACGATAAAAGCGGTCAAATATGTGGGGTAGCACGGCCGGATCAATGCCGACCCCATCATCTGCAATCGTGATCACGGCGCAATTGCTATTGCTTCCGGCCGTTGATCCAAATGTCGCTGCGATTGAAATGTTGCCGTGCGGGTCCGTATGTTGCAACGCATTGCGCAAAAGATTACCCAATACTTGGCTAATCCTCATTTTATCGAGCTGAACGTCAGGCATATTAGGCATCGTCTGTAACGTGAGCTGGATCTGTTGGGCTTGAGCTTGTGTTTGCCAGCGACTGCCCTCGGCCGCTAAGAGATCACTTAGGGTACACGGCTCAAGATTAAGACGCAGTTCGCCTGAATCAGTTTCGGCCAGCCAGTTTAAGTCATGGACCAAGTTGCGCAGCATTTCAACTTCCTGAATGATATGCTCAGCCGCTTCCCGTGGTTCTTGCAGTCCATCATGCAGCCCTTTGGCCTCAAGCTGAATGACACTTAAGGGGGTGTTTAACTCATGTGAAACATCATCGATTAGCCGTTTTCGCAAGCCGCGCTGGGTTTGCAAGCTAGTGGTCATTCTGTTAAATGCTTGGCTCATTTGCCCTAATTCATCGGTAGATGTGACTGGTAAAAGCTCTGCTTGCCCTTGTTCTGCGAGGGCCAGCGTCGCTTCGGTTAAAGCTGTCACCGGAGCGGTGATCCGTTGGGCAAACCATGCGGCCAGTAGACTCACAATGATGGCTGTGATAAGACCGCCAATTAAAGTGGTGAAAAGTGTGTCGGCTAGGAAGTTGGCCGATTCATCGACTAAAAAGTCTGGGTTGATTTCAACAAAAACGGTGCCAACTTGTTCACGGGTCCGTAAATCATAAACCAGATCAGATTCCCCTAAACTTTCTGAATCGGTGAGTTGAGTTCCCACCTCTAAAACTTTTGCACTATCGACGATGACATGATCGGTAATATCTAGGACAACAACTCGAGAAGGGGGTTCAATAAAAAACGTGGCAATCTCATCTGAACTGATTTGAAATTCGTCAACGATGAGTGCCTCATCAAAATAATAGCCAGTGTCAAAAAGGATTTGCTCAACGTTATTCCAGCCGTTTGTAAATGTATATTCTTGGCTCAAAAATTGGGCTAGAAATTCCGCTTCCTCGCTCCCGATTTCGGCCGTGAATTCAGCCAGCTGACGTTGAGTGTTCCAATAGGAAACCCCAATCGTGAGTAAGGCAGTTAAAAGAACCACGAAGATAAATGAGCCAAGAATGCGCCAGCGAAGAGACATTAAGCTTCCTCCACCACAAATTTGTAACCGGCACCGTAAACGGTTTGGATCGGCTCCTGATCATCAACATGGATGAGTTTACGCAAGCGACGAATATGGGTATCGATGGCCCGATCAAAACCATCAAAATCATTGTTGAACGCTAGCGAAATGAGTTGGTCTCGTGAAAGAATTTGATTGGGGTGGCGCATAAAAGTCGAAAGAATGGCAAATTGAGCTTGGCTGACGTTAATAGGAATTCCTTTGACTAAGACCGTTTGAGCTTTTTCATCGAGTGCGATGGCTCCACATAAAAGCTGCTGGGTGACTTTGCCAGTAGCCCGCCGCAAAACCGCATTGGCGCGCGCCACAACTTCTTCAGGATCGAAAGGCTTAACGATGTAGTCGTCAGCCCCACTTTCAAGCCCATCGATTCGATCAGGCTGGGTTCCTTTGGCGGTCAGCATAATGATCGGCACATCTGAACTGCGTCGCAGCCGATGGCAAATTTCCATGCCGTTCATACCAGGGAGCATAAGGTCGAGCACGATTAGATCAGGAGCTGATGTTTGAGCGAGCGAAAGCCCTAGAGGGCCATCGTGGGCTGCTTCGGCCGTAAAGCCCGCCCGCTCAAAATAGGTGATGAGCCAGTGAGCGATTCGTTTTTCGTCTTCGATGATGAGGATATGTTTCTTTGACATACTGAGGTTTTGGTGGGCATTAATAATGCACAAACGCACGGCCCGTTTAGGGCCGTGCGCTAGATTATAAATCATTCGCGAGTTTTATTCGCTGTCAGTCTCTGCACCATCTGATTCTTCATCATCAGAATCTAAGTCAAAGTCTTCGAAATCTTCAAACTCTGCCTCAAATTGTGCTTCAAGTTCGTCTAGGGTCAGATTAATTGAATCTGCCACATATTTGGCTACTTCATCGCGCCATTCTTGTGCCTCTTCTTCGGTCAAAAACCCGTCTGCTACTTCTTGGTCGATTAGTTCATTTTCGGCCGTGATTACCGCATCAATGACCGTTTGCGGGTCAACACCGTTTGCCTGAGCGATGTCAGCTACAGATTTTCCGCTTTCAAGTTCACTCCAAAACGTCTCTTCGTCGACGCCGATCGTTTCGATTGCTACGCTGAATGGGTCTACATAGTCCCCTTCGATGACGTCAAAATATTCGCCATCGAATTCGCCAAATTCTGCATCGAACTGCGCATCAAGTTCATCGAAAGTTAGATTGATTGAGTCGGCTGTGTATTTGGCCACTTCGTCGCGCCATTCTTGAGCTTCTTCTTCGGTTAATAATCCAGCTTCAACCTGCTTGTCGATCTGATCGTTTTCGGCCGCAATCACTGCGTCGATTACCGTTTGTGGGTCAACCCCATTGGCTTGAGCGATATCAGCGACAGATTTTCCACTATCAAGCTCGTTCCAAAACGTCTCCTCATCGATTCCGATGGTTTTAATGGCGATGCTGAATGGATCGATATAGCCGTTATTCACGTCGAAAGTGATGTACTGAAGGGTTTCAGCCTTCCATTCGGCCGCTTCTTCCTCAGTAATGTCACCCGCTGCAAGCAGCTCATCAATCCAAGCCTGTTCTTCTG
>JBGCDP010000121.1:0-8591 GCA_045105475.1 Anaerolineae bacterium | reverse complement strand
CTAAACCTGAATGGTTAGCTGAGGCGGTCTACGGCTTAACTGAACACGCTCGGGAAGCGGTCAAAGAGGCAGACATCGTTGCGTGTCCTGGCTGTTACCCCACAAGCGTCCTCATCCCACTACAGCCGATTATTACAGCGGGTGGTGTCAAAGCGGACTCGCACATTATTGCCGACTCCAAAACAGGCGTATCGGGCGGCGGCCGGAAAGCCAAGCTACTCTACAACCATGTCGAAGTCCAAGATAACATGACCCCTTACGCGATTGGGCAGTCACACCGACACTGGGCTGAAATGAATGAAAAGATCACCGGATGGAGCAATGGCCACGGCACACCTCAGCTTATCTTCTCTCCGCATCTCATGGCGATTCCTCGTGGCATTTTAAGCACCATCTATGTGCAATTAGAAGATGACTGGGACGAAGCCAAAGTGCGTGAGCTATATGAAAGTGCCTATAACGATGAAGCGTTCGTCAAGCTACTCCCCGCAGGTAAAACGGCAACAGTGGCCCATGCGGTCCGGTCAAACAGGGTTGCGATTGGCATGACTGTGGCTGGTGGCAACATGCTGATCTTGACATGCGCCATCGATAATTTGACCAAAGGGTCATCGGGCCAAGCGGTCCAAAACTTCAATTTAATGTACGGCTTTGAAGAAACGACAGCGCTAATGTAAACGCCGGAGAAAAGAGATGCGAGTTGTAAAAGTTAGCGGACACCAGTTAGATGATGCAGAATTTTTAGAAGGGTTTTGCCAAGCAGTAGCAGGATTTGCGGCCGATGAGCAGGTGGTCGTCATCAATGGGGGTGGCAAATCGATTAAAGCGTTGCAAGAGGCGTTTGAAATCCCTGAAAAGAAGATTCAAGGCTTGCGAGTTACTGACGAAAAATCTCTATGGATTACAGAGATGGTGATGTCGGCCGGAGTAAATAAGCACCTAGTACGCGCTTTGAAAAAAGCTGGCTTAGATGCGATGGGAATGAGCGGCGTTGATGGGGAAGTTCTAACGGCGCAAAAGAAGCAGCTCTCAGAAGGTGACTTGGGATTCGTGGGCGAAGTTGTTGATGTACGGACCGATCTGCTCAAAAAGCTGCTCGATTTGGGGCTCACTCCGGTCATTTCTCCGGTATCGTGTGACACCAACGGACAACACTACAATATCAACGCGGATGAAGCAGCAACCGCGGTGGCACAGGCAATGGCGGCCGATCAGCTGGACTTTGTTTCAAATGTGCCTGGAGTTTTGCGGGATTTATCCGATGACCATGTGATTTCGACCTTAACCCCATCAGATGTTGAGAATCTAATCGAAGAAGGGGTTGTAAGCGGAGGGATGTTGCCAAAAGTTAAAGCTGCGGTTGAAGCACTTGAGAAAGATGTAAAACAGGTGCGAATCGTTGATATGCACGGCATGAAGGCCGGGGGCACACTTTTCTTAAACAACTAAAGATATGAACTATTTTCCTATCAAAGACGATGACAAAGTGTTTTGCGATGTAACCGGCTACGACCGCACGCTGTTTAACACCAAACTGCGGGTATATCGCGAGCCAGACTTTAAATCAAACATGGGTTTTCAATATTACTTGATCGACCTGTTCTTCTGTATTTACTACTCTGGTCCGCTGTTTTGGCAAGGATTGGTTGCCAGCCAAGGTAGTGATGAGGAAATGAAAATTCTGGCTCCACATGCGTGGGACCGTAAGCAGGAAATGACGGCCGAAGGGCGGGATCATTTTCCAAAACTGTACTGTATTGAAACGGGCGATGCGGGTCCGTTAAAAATTATTGCGGGAGCCTGCCGAATTTATGCTCACACCAGCCCCATGCCGCTGGCATTCAACAATGACGAAGGGATGTGGTTTGCCAATTGGGACATTGTGTTCGAAGAAGGATTTGCGGGACAACCGTTTAACGAGGTCAGTATTCAGTGATCAGAAAACAGTTGCCAGCTTAGAGTGCTGGCAACTGAAAACTGATCACTGACGACTGAAAACTAAAAATGAACAAACAAGAAGTAATCGACAACGAAGCGAATTATGTGCTTCACACTTACAACCGGCCGGAGATCGTTTTTACCCACGGGGAAGGAGCGTATCTGTATGACACCGACGGCAAAAAATATTTAGACTTTAACGCCGGAATCGCTGTAACCGCTCTTGGCCACTCAGATCCAGAATGGGTCAAAGCGGTGGCTGACAATGCGGCCAAAGTAGCCCATGTGAGCAACTTGTATCACACTGAACCACAAGCGACGTTGGCGAAGAAGCTGGTCGAGAACAGCTTTGCCGACCGGGTTTACTTTTGCAACTCTGGGGCTGAGTCGAACGAGGCTGCGATTAAGTTTGCGCGTAAATATGCCTGGATGCAGACGCAAGAAACAGGCGCAAAACCGCGCTATAAAGTTGTGTCATTCACCAAAGGGTTCCACGGCCGGACATTGGGCGCCTTGGCGACCACCTATAAAGAAGCGTATCGCAAGCCGTTTGAGCCGCTGGTGCAAGAAGCGATCTTTGCGGAGTTCAACAACCTTGAGTCAGCCAAAGAAGCGATTGATGACGAAACCTGCGCCGTGATTCTTGAGCCGATTCAGGGTGAGGGTGGCATTCATCCGGCCACAAAAGAGTTCTTAGAAGGGATTCGGGCGATCTGTGATGAGAAAGACATCATCCTGATTTTTGATGAGGTCCAGTGTGGATTGGGTCGGACCGGTTATTTGTGGGCGCATGAGATGTACGGCGTTTATCCTGACATTATGAGCTTGGCGAAGCCTTTAGCCGGTGGCTTGCCGATGGGTGCGACTTTAGTCAATCAAAAAGTAGCCGATGCGGTAAAACCGGGCGACCATGGCAGCACGTTTGCGGCCGGGCCGTTGGTCTGTGCTGCGGCAAACGTTGTTTTTGATCGGGTGAGTGACCCTGACTTTTTGGCGCAGTTGCGGGCCAATGCGGAACACTTGAATCAAAAGATTCATGACACGATTCCGGCCGATAAGATCGTAGAAGTGCGGGGAGCTGGCTACATGATCGGTCTTGAGCTGACCGATCCGGTTGGTGATGTGATCAATACCTGTGTGAAAAACGGCATCTTGGTGATAAGCGCTGGGCCAAACACGGTTCGATTTATCCCACCGTTGATTGTAGGAACTGAAGAAATTGATATGGCGGTGGACGCCGTGGCAGCTGCACTTCAAGCATAGAGTGGTTAGTCGTTAGTGACTAGTGGTTAGCGGAGGCTAACTAATCACTGACCACTAATCACTAGTAACTAAAAAAATCATGGCTCCACATAAACTGATTGAAATTGTAAAACCGGCCGAAGGCGACATCGCTGGGCTGACCGAAATGATCAACGAGTATGCCAAGCGGGGGGATTTGTTGCCTCGTTCTGAAGAGCATGTGCGGGCGACATTGGCCGATTGGCTTATCGGGAAAGAAGGTGATCAGGTCATCGCTATCGGGTCGCTACTGATGTACGGACCGAAATTAGCCGAAGTGCGTTCGTTGGCTGTTTCTGATGAAGTGCAAGGGACCGGCACCGGCCGACGCATCGTTGCAGGGTTAATCGAGATGGCGAAAGAGCGGGAAGTGCCGCGAGTCTTCGCCCTAACTCGGGCGGTTAAATTTTTTGAGCGGGTGGGGTTTGAAATTACGGTAAAAGAAAACTTTCCAGAAAAAGTCTGGAACGATTGCAGTATCTGTCCGATCAAGGACGCCTGTGACGAAACAGCGGTACAGGTTTATTTAGATTTTTAAAAGCTGACAACTGTTAGCTAAAAACTTAGGAAGAGAATTACAAGATGAATTACAAACAGTTAGAAGGACAAACTATCGGTGCGGCCGTGTCTGGTGGGTTAGACAGTTGCACCATTTCGCAGTGGCTCGTTGACAAGGGTGTGGAAGTTGTGGCGTTTACGGCCGACCTAGGCCAGCCAGACGAAATCGATGTCGATGACATCAAAACCCGCATGCTCGCATCGGGGGCCAAAGAAGCGGTCATGGTAGACGCCAAAGAGGCGATGGCGATGGCCGGAATCCATGTGATTCAGGCACAGGCGCAATATGAGGGTGGCTACTGGAACACAACCGGTATCGCTCGCCATGTGACCGTTGAAGCGCTCGTCCCAGAGATGGAAAAGCGTGGGATCAATGTGTTGACCCATGGAGCGACCGGCCGTGGTAACGACCAGGTCCGTTTTCAGTTGGCAACCAACATGATGAACCCGAAATTCGAGGTTTACGCTCCGTGGCGTGATGTGGCACTTTGGGAAGACTTTCCAAATCCGAAAGAAACAGATTTCCCCGGCCGGACAGAAATGATCGACTATTGCAACGCCAAAGGATTGCCGATCACCGCCACCCATGCCCAGCCGTACTCGACTGACGCCAACTTGTTGGGGTTGACCCATGAAGCGGGCAAGCTCGAATTCTTAGACGTGCCAGCGATGTTTATTACCCCAGGGATGGGCGTCCACCCGAAAGATGCGCCAGACGAACTCGAAATCTTTACGGTTAAATTTGAAGAGGGATATCCGGTTGAGATCAACGGTGAGAAAGTGAGCGTGCTTGAGGCGATGCTCAAGGCAAATGAAATCGGCGGCCGGAACGGCGTTGGGATCGGCATCCATGCGGTTGAGAATCGTTTTGTCGGGATCAAATCGCGCGGTGTGTATGAATCTCCGGGGATGACACTTTTGGGCGAATGTTATGAGTTGATCTTGCAGATGGTCTTGGACCGTCGGGCACGGAAGCTTTTCAAACAAGCGTCTGCGATGATTTCTGAACAAATCTATCAAGGGTATTGGTTTGATTCGGCGACGATGGCGGCACGGGCGACGATTAATATGTTTGCCAAACAGGTGACCTCAACGATTTCAGTCTCGCTTTACAAAGGGAATATCTCGTTCCATGCGGCCGAAGATACGCCACATTCGCTCTACTCAGAAGAGACAGCTTCGATGGAAGCGGTTGGTAGCTTCAACCATGCCGACTCTGAAGGGTTCTTGGGTGTGTTGGGTGTGAGCGCTCGGGCGTTAAATGTGTCAGGGCAGACGTCGTTTGCGCGTAAACCGCGTGAGGTTGGTGAAGTGAATGAGGACAACGCTCGTTGGTACGCAACAGACGGGCCGGACTAAATAGTGACCAGTAGCCAGTGATTAGTAAGGCGGGAAACCATCTCGCCTTGCTGATTCGAAAAGAAATTTTACGCCAAGATGAACCAAATTGATGAGATACAAAGGCTGGCCCGCTTGGGTTTAGCAAAAATGGAGACTGATTCATTTCACAATTTTGATTGGCGAATTAGACGAGAAATTTATCGAAAGCTGATCGGAATTGACCAGAGTTCTGAATCATCTCTCTTTCCAAACCTGATGGTCAAAACTGCCGATTATGTCCTTCCTATTTTGCAAAGCACTTTCCCTGAAGATCATCTCCCAAAAGCATTATTAGATATGGCAAAGTTTGTAATTGTCAAGGATTTTCAGAAAGACCATCTAAAGGTTGTTGAGTTGCTTGATGAAGGATATTTAGCAATCGGGATTGACAATTTAACTTGGCGAGACAAGATTGATTATTCTGCTGAATATGCAGGTAGTGCATGTTATAAAGCTTTGGTGGAAATAAACGCTGGCCAATCTATGCTTGAAAATATTGAGGATCAACACGGTCAGTACAACCGATTCTTTCTTTCACATTTGCCTGAGCCAAAAGCAGAAGTTTTTGATGCTGATTTTGCTGATTTTGCTCATTTAGCTGCTTTTGGTGACACGGCAGGAGCGGCTGCAATAGCGTTTGCTTGTTCTCAAGAAAAGTTTGATTTAGATAGGGTGAAGTTAAAAACCTTTTGGACGTGGTGGGTAAATCATGCAATCTTTTCGATTTTTTGAGCTCAATCTACTATTCTATAAGAAAGAAACTTTTAGCTAAAAGGTGACGTGATATGACCCAAACGATTTCTAAGCTGCGCCAGCAGTTGGTGAGCTTTCTCGCTTATTCCGAACGCACGATTCGGTCGACTTCGGCCGTGGTTGTAGGAGCAAGCACGCTTCTGACTGAAACCCTAATTCCTGCATCTCTGCGGAAAACGACAACCTATCGGGTCACTTTAGGCATGTTACAGAGTTTCCTAATCGAAAAAGTAGCCGAAATGGAAACCGAAGCAGGTGACTTTGAGATTAATGACGATTTTGCACAGCGTAAAGTGATGGGAACCGCCATCGAAGCGGCCGGGCTTTTGGCCGTTGGTTTTTCTCCGTTGTGGGTATTTGCCATCATTGGAGATAGTGTCGGTGGCGGAAAGCTGTACTTAAACCGGTTGGTTGATCAGCTTAAAAAAGATGGACTGATTGAGGAAGAGACACACATCAACGGGATTTCTGAGATGTTCGACGCGATTGAAAACGCTTCAAGCCGAAGTGCAACCGCTCTTGATATGCCTCCGCTTTCCCGAGAAGATTTTTCAAAACTAACGGCCGACATGAGTTCCGGTTACGGGGATGCTTTTGACAAAACGTCGGCCGTGATGCCGACGCTAGACACGATGTGGGAAACGATGGAGGCTGTATCGAAGCGTGAAAATATCTCGATGGAAATGCTAATGGGATATATGACGCTTGATGCGATGAAGCATGGGGCAAATGTCACTTGGTCAGCGGGCAAAGTGGGGGCTCAGTTGTTTGATGAAAAGATTATTGAGAGCTATCGTGAAACGGTTTCAAAAGTTTCAGATAAAGGTGCAGATAATTACATCGCCAATCACTTACGGCCGTTTTTTGATGCAGCCAGCGCTCACTTTGATGCGAGCAAACAAACTTGGATTGAGACAAAATTAGGTTGGCCGACAGAAACGCCGGAGTCGCCATAACGCAAACAATGAAATTTTTAATTACAGACGCAATTTTTGAACAATATCCCGACACTCAAATCGGCGTGGTCGTGGCTCGTGGGTTGGACAATTCAGGTCAATTTGATGAATTGACTGAACTTGTACGCTCGGCCGAAGCTGATGTACGGACCAATCTGGCTGGAATCACCATTAGCCAACACCCGCATGTTTTACCGTGGCGTGAGGCGTATCGGGCGTTTGGAGCCAAACCGAAAAAGTACCCTTCTTCAATTGAGAATCTGTTGAAGCGGGTGTTGAAAGGGGAAGAACTCCGGCCGATTAATCCCCTTGTTGACTTGTACAATGTTGTCTCGCTGCGACATTTAATTCCGGCCGGGGGTGAAGACCTGTCCCAGATGGAGGGTGATTTACGCCTAACGATTGCGGGTGATGACGAACCGGCCGTGACAATGCTGGGTGAACGTGAGGCCCGACCGCCTTACGCCAAAGAGGTGATCTATGCAGACGACATCGGGGCGATTTGCAGGCGTTGGAATTGGAAAGAGGCAGACCGGACGAAGTTGACGGCCGATACGACCGATGCGATCTTGGTGCTTGAGATTTTACCGCCGGTAGCATGTAATACGTTAGACGCAGCGATGGCTGACTTGGCGACCCTCATCCAGCAATTTTGTGGCGGGGCTGTGCAACTGCAATCGGCCGTTTTGAATACAACCAATCGATCAATTGAATTAAACTCATGATTACAAAAATAGAAGATGGAACAGTCACCAGCCCACAAGGGTTTCAGGGTGGCGCGGCCGCCTGTAACGTAAAAGGCGTGAAAAAAGATGATGGCAAGCTCGATGTGTCGCTCGTTTACTCAAACAGCGACTGCTCGGCCGCTGGGGTATTTACCCTCAGCCAATTTGTCGCCCCGCCGGTGACGATTGATCGGGAAACGCTGGCTCAAAACAATTCAACCATCCGTGGGGTTGTGACCAATTCAGGCAATGCCAATGCGGCAACTGGGGCGATTGGGCTTGAAAATGCCAAAAAGATGCAAGAAGTGGCGGCCGATGCGTTGTCAGGTTCGGCCGATCAGTTTTTGGTCATGTCAACGGGCGTCATCGGCGTTCAGCTACCTATCGACAAAATTGAAAAAGGGATATTGGCGGCCGTTGATAATTTGAGTGTAGACCATGGTTTGCGAGCGGCAAAGGGGATTATGACGACCGATACGTTTGTGAAACAGGCGGCCGTTGAGGTTAAGCTGTCGTCCGGCGTGGTTAAAATTGGTGGGATGAGCAAAGGTGCCGGGATGATCCACCCGAACATGGCGACGATGCTGGGGGTCGTTACGACCGATGCATCAATTGCACCTGATCTGATCAAACAAATGCTGTTGGATGCCTCAAACGTCAGCTTTAATCGGATTTCAGTTGATGGTGACACCAGCACCAACGACACCGTTTTGATGTTGGCCAACGGAGCCAGTGGGGTCGAAGTCGACCCATCGAGCCAAGCGGACTTTGATTTGTTTAGCGAAGCTTTAACTGAAGTCTGTACCGAATTGGCTCAACTCATCGTACGGGATGGAGAAGGGGCGTCTAAATTTGCTGAGATTGTGGTGAGCGGGGCGCAAAGCAAAGCGGATGCACATATAGTTGCCAATACGATTGCGATTTCGCCGTTGGTGAAGACGGCTTTGGCGGGCAGTGATGCGAATTGGGGCAGGATCATGATGGCGGCCGGACGAGCTGG
>JBGCDP010000120.1:0-43109 GCA_045105475.1 Anaerolineae bacterium | reverse complement strand
GGAGGAGGTATTTATAACAAGGGTAAAATGCGAATCGATGATAGTGATATATTAAATAACAGCATCCCTTTTAATAGTTCTGGAGATTTATCACGGGGTGGGGGAATCTTTAATGCCGCCGAATTGGGAATATACAACAGCTTAATTGCTTACAATAGTGCGGAGATTGGAGGGGGAATTGCTAACGTCGATGCAGGTTTGATCAAGATGACCAATTCAACCATCTCTCAAAACACTGCATTGTCAGGAGGCGGGATTCGGAATACAGATTTCGCTAAGTTGCACGTCAATCACAGCACAATCACTCAAAATACAATTAACGGACCAAGTGGTCAGGAAGAAGAGGCTCAAGTTGGGGGTGGCATCTATAACGATGGCTCTGCAAGAATTCGTCTAGGCAACTCGATCCTTGCAGAGAACAATGACTATCGCACAGTCACAGATCCTGATTTTTCACCAGACTGTTTCAGTGCAGGATACGGCAAGTTTGAGTCTCGAGGACATAACATAATCGGAATTAACACCAACACATGTTATATCAACGGGTTACCAAGTGATAAAAATGGCAGTGGAATCAATCCATTTAATCCGATGCTAGACACACTTTCAAACCGGGTGCATATGCCTTTGCAAGGTAGCCCTGCAATCGATGGCGGTTTAGAAACGCCAGAATATTTAAATAGTGTTCAAACATACTTCTGTGTAATTGATGACCAGAACAATCAAGCTAGGCCGATCGATGGAGACCTAAATGGAGAATCCAGATGTGACATTGGCGCGGCCGAATACCTGCCTGGTGGATACTACGAAGTCGTCCTTGTCGGATTCCTAGGGATTAAAGATGATTTAGACGTTGTCTCGTTTGGCTCGGTTGAGTTGGGCCAATTTAGCAAACAGCAGTTAGTTATCACGAATAAAGGGCCTAAGCCGGTTGAGATCAAGGACCTGAGCCTACCTGATGGGTTTGATGTCGCTGACCGATTCTCGCCGTTTGTTCTAGAACCGGAAGAGCAAACGCAATTGATGATTCTATTTGCTCCATCTGATTATGGTTCTCATAAAGGGGAAATGTCACTCATAGTTGGAGAGCGCCGTTTTAATTGGACACTAGTTGGGGAAGCCACAAAACCGGACAGAACAGAGACGAGGACTGAATCCAGATCAACAGATCAGAAATAATCAATTCAGTTCAAACTTTAAGCACACACAGAAAACAATCTAATTAAGCAGTCGTGGATCGAATGGACGATATTAGTTCGCCCTATTCGGTTCACGCTGCCTAAATCCAATGATTTGGAGGTAAGCATGTTCAGTAATATTTATAAACAATCAATTATTAAAACCGTTCTTTTAGGGCTCTTAATCGTCTTGGGTTATTCAATGACAACATTGGCAAAACCAATAACGTTAGAGTCAGCACCAACCGCAGCCACACCTGAAGTCATTGTAAAACATAGCGCCCACAGTTATGACTTAGTCGAGTCAAAAGTGCTATGGCACACAGACTACCACTGTGAAAACGATCCCAATTTTCCAATCTTGTCTCAATATTGGCATGTCCCTGCGATGGTTAAACGAGTCGGAACGCTAGGTAGCCCCGAAAGAACCCTTTTCATTCAAGATGAAGATCGGCCGGTAGGTCAATGTAACTCGTACAAAATCCATTCAAACATCGTCTCAGACGGTGACCATGTCTATTGGGTTGATGATACCGGGCTAGTCAAACTGTCAATTGATGCAGATGAAAGTGAAACAGCTCAAACGATCAATACCTTTGTTCAAAGCATAGGCAATGACAAAAAGGTGGAGCTGGCCGTTGGCGAAAGCAAAATCTATGCGATTACCTATGAAGCGAATGGGAGTTCGCGCGTGCGCCAAGTACCCAAAGGGGTATGTGGACAGTTTTGCATCGGCGTTGTGAATATCACTCGGCCGGGGATGGCTCATAATCTGTCACATGACGGCAAATATTTGTACTGGATAGAAAACGGCGCCTTACACCGTGTCATCCCCGGGCAAGCGGTTACAACCATTGCGCCATCAGAGGTAACCGGCTACTTTGCAGAAGGGGCCAAGCTGAGCTGTGTGGGGCAATTCTGCGTCATCAAAGATATCGTTTTTGTGGGTCAAGGGGCAGATCTACGTCCGTACAACAATGAGACGAATACTCTTGGGCCAGCCATCTACTCAGCAACTGACCCGAAGACCTTTATCTACACCATTACGGCCGTTAATAATCAGCTCCTTTTCTTTGAAGCCCGGCCGACTGAAACTGAAACATTTATCTTTTACAACCAAGTCTTAATGCGCACAGATCGGGAAGGCGCAACTGAAGCAGAGTGCACCTATAGCACGCTGGGCAGTGCTCCAATTACGATTGATGCCGACGACTTAATGGCTGAAAGTGGTTTTGTATTTTGGCAAGAAGGGACCACAGTAGTGCGCTTACCGGCCGATATTGATGCCTGCCAACCGATTAACATTTCGCTATCTGACATGATCGTGGTGCAGGCGGTCCAAAATGATAAAAATGAAGTTCCCTTGGTCGAAGGGAAACGTACCTATGTCCGTGTATTGGCTGAAACTGATGGTGAATCGGCCGAGGGGGTAACCGCTCATCTTTACCGGATCAATCCCCTCAATGATCAAATCATGGACGGACCGCTCATCCCGATCAATAAAACGGGACCCTATCAAACCATCAAAGATGAACCGCGTGAAGGGCTAACGGACGGAGATTTCCTTTTTGTCGTCCCACGCGATTGGGTGAAAGATCCAACCAGTCATTCTTTGATGAATGGTCTGTCCTTAAAGGTTGTGGTGAACCCGTACAAGGTCCCATTTGAAACGGACTATAGTGACAACAGCCACACGGTTAAGGTGGAGGTCGGCCGCTCACCCAGAATGGGGATGCGTTTGATCGCATTTGAATATGAAGACAACAACGACACTATCGCCCCAAGTTTAGTAGACGATGTACTACCTACATATGATTCGATCAGACGAATCTTCCCGCTTGATAGCCTCCCAACCGCTCCAAAAAATCTGCTCAACCCAACCTTTGGCTTGCAAGCTTCATATGTGTCAGTTGAGCTACCCGGTCTCAAAGAGCGGTTAACCTTGGACCATCCATCCTGTTCCGACTACAAAGACGAACGAGAGAATGGAGGGGCGGACTGGCGCTTTTTATGTGGGATCAACTATGCCAATGCTCACCTAACTTATTTACGTGATTGGAACAATGCACCGGATGATACTGTCTACTACGGGCTGATTAAATCCCATACATGGGACGGTGGTGGGGCATCTCCGTATGTTCATAGCCGGGTGGGCAGCAGCTACACAGAAAGCAGAAATTTTAAACGCACAGTTACACATGAGATCGGGCATGCTTTTGGCCTGCAGCACCCCAGTACAGACCTCCAAGACAATCCAAATACCGCTGACAATGAAAGCTGCGGCCACAGCGCATCTGATCCTAATTATCCATATGGTGATGCAAAAATCGGGCCAACAGGCAAGATGTGGGGATTCGACAGCGGCAATTTTGAAACCGGTTTAGGCAAGGATCGCAAAATCTATCTAGCAGAAGATACCTATTCTCTCATGAGCTACTGCAACAAAAGATGGATCAGAGACTAAAACTATATGAAAATGTGGACCAATTTAAACTTGGCCAACAGCAACAGTCGGTCGGCCGAATTGGCCCCCATACCAATGATCGGCGTTTATGGCTCAATTACACCAGAACAAAAATCGGCCGCGATTGACATGGTCGTCATCGGTGAAAATGATATCGCCCAAGAAGAGACCAAATCAGCATTTGGGATAAGGCTTATCGATCAAAATAACAACCCACTGGCGACCTACGAGCTTGAATTAGATGATTTAGAGGGGGATGATGATCATGGACCGGCTCATTTATTTGGGCAGGTTGTGCCATTTGTAGATGGAACGACTACCGTACAAATCGTTGAATTAGATTTGGACACGGTTTGGGCCACCTACTCGATCAGCAGTCAACCGCCAACCATTAGCAATCTGGCCATTGATAATCTAAACGTCGATAGTTTAGATCCAGACCATGTTAAAACGTATGAATTAAGCTGGGATGCTTCTGATCCTGAAGGTGATCCGCTCACATTCAATCTGTTCTATAGCAATGACAATGGGGCATCATTCGAACCTCTCAAATTGGGGTTAACCGACTCAACGGCTGAAGTAAGTTCGCGCAACCTGCCAGGCGGGCAAGGAGTGTTTAAAGTCATCGTCTCAGATGGAGCCTATGAAGTTGAGGCACAAACAGATCCCTTTACAGCGCCGGCTCAAGAACCATTCGCGACCATTACGCAACCGACCGACGATACAACGGTTCAATGGGGGCAGTTAGTCACCCTATCTGGTGAAGCATTTGATTACCAAGATGAGGGCATTGCTTGGGAGAAATTTGAATGGTCAAACCAAGCGGGTCTATTAGGCACAGGGGGTGAGCTTGAGCTGAGCAATCTTCCGATTGGTGAAAATATTATCACCCTCAAAGTCACAAATAGCCACAATCTATCAGATGAAACATCCATCAAGATTATGGTTGAAGACAACCTCGCCCAACCCGGCCCAACCCCGGCCGTCGGCCCCGAAAGCTTGAGCTGGCACCTCGATGCAATAGATACTTCACCTCTCCAAGAAGCGTCTCAAATCTATAAAATTCTCGAAATTTATAACTTGGGCTCAGGCGATTTGGGTGATTGGAGTGTAGAGAATCCAGTTGAATGGTTGTCAGTTGTCCATCCGCTGCACGTTGGCCCTCCTACTGCTGAAAAAACAGCAGGAATCCAAGTCACGGTGCATCCAGGGCTGATTGAGCCTGGCGAGGTCTTAACCACACAGCTGATATTTACATTTGGAGGGACCGAAGACAAGCCCGTTGTCGTACCGGTGTCAGTAGCCCGTGGTGCGATAGGACCAGGATTTGACGCGCCAGATTTGCCACCCGGACCATCGGGGCCATCGGCCGATTCACAGATATTTTTACCTCTAATTGGAAGGTAAAAACGTTCAAGTTTTTCGAATAAACCAGTGAATTGCATAGCAGGGAAAACTAAGGGTCTGAAATAGTGGCCCTTAGTTTCACTTTGCTCAGATTGCAACAAGACGAGCTTTTCAAAAAAGAGGAAATATGTCTAAAAACCAGCGGTTAAAAATCAGTTTATTATCTCTCCTGCTTTTCGGTATGCTCTTTCTCAGTGTAAGTTTGTCTCGCTCTATCGCAAAAGAAAAAGCAGCAACAGTCTGGACCGTTTGCTCTGTTAATTGTGACTTTACCCTGATTCAGGCTGCGATCAACGACAGCCAAGTCGTGGCCGGTGATACGTTACGCATAGAAGAGTCAGGGGTGCATACAGAAAGTGGGATCTTGGTCCATAAAGGATTGACGATTGAAGGAGTAGGCACCTCGTTTACTGTAATTCAAGCGGCCGAAAGCATTCAAAACAGCACAAACCGCGTCTTTAATATCGTAGATGGGATAAATGTAACCATTCAAGATTTAACAGTTCAACACGGCCAAACCTTTCAAACCACAACACCTGACCCTAATGGGGGTGGCATCCGTAGCGGGACAGGAGGCCTTACACTTATTGATGTCCACATTAGGGAAAACGAGTCAACACAAGGGGGTGGGGGCATTTATAATGAGTCAGGTCCGCTTATTATTTACAGTAGCTCGATACATTCAAATAAAGCTAGGTTTGTTGGCGGAGGTATTTATAGTCGAGGGTCATTAACAATAACAAATGAAACCAATAATTCAGAATCAATTTATAATAATGAATCTGTCAGCTCTACTGGTGGAGGTATTTATCATAGCGGCGAGACGTTAAGTATCAGTCAGATCGATATCATCGGAAATAAAGCAAATAAATATGGTGGGGGCATCAGCTTATTCTCGGCAATAAAGGGTGCTAAGCTTCATGATGTGTACATAACAGAGAATCAATCTGGGTTTAATAACAATTCTAATGAGGCAACCTGTTATGGTGCGGGAATTTACAATCGCTCTTTATTAATAATCAACAATAGCTATATCACTAAAAACAAACATGATAAGTGCAGTGCAGGCTATGGGTATGGTGGGGGGATTATGCATGATTCGTCAGCAACCTTGACCATCCATGAAAGTCACATCTTCAATAACACAGCGAAAGAGGGTGGCGCAGGAATCTTTACACACGGTCCTCTGGGAATTAAAGGAAGCACGGTAAGTAACAATAGCTTAGAAATGGCTGAATATCCTCAAGGAAGCGGCATTGAGGTCCGTGGAACGACATTGACAGCTACCCAAGTAACTCTTTATGGAAATAAAAATGGGTCAGCGATTTACATAGGCTCTCAGGTTGCCAATGCGGTCCTAGACGAAGTTGAGATTATGGGTACACAAAATGACTCGACGTATGGTGGTGGAATTCATATCCAATCAACAACTGTGGGATCTTTGATCGAAATTAAAAATAGCTCAATATATAAAAATAGTTCTGAGAGAGGGGGTGGAATTCATTCCCATAATTATCTTGCTAATGCCAAGCTCGTTAACCTGTCAATCATTAACAGCAGTATTTTCAGCAACACAGCCAAAATCGATGATGAGAATTTTTCAACCAGTGGGCAAGGAGGGGGAGTATGGGTGGTTGGAACAGCATTAACAATGACAAACTCCATCGTCAGCGGTAATTTTGCTGAAAACCATGGGGGCGGGTTTGTCATAAATGGTGATCCATTCCCTTTTGCAAGCGTTCTCTCCTCATCTGCCCAGATTGTCAACACAACAATTAGCGGAAATAAAACTTTAAAAAACGGTGGTGGCGTCTTTGTAGATAGTTATCCGGGGGCCTCTATTTCGATTATTCATTCAACGATTAGTAACAATACGGCCGACCTAAATGGCGCGAGTGGCGCGAACGGAGGCGGAATTTATCGTGAAGCAGCTAATTTCCCTGTCCACCTACATAATTCAATTATTGCAGGCAATTATGACCCACGGCCGAATCCATTTGACAAGGCAGCTCCTGACTGTAGTGGCATATTTCAAACAATCAATCATGACCTACTGAGGGGTGACACCGTGCTCATTGGTACGCTCGGCTCTGCAGGTTTTGCACTTCCTCCAGCACCGCCACCTCCTTGCACAATTGTTGGTGATGGCGTTCAAACTAATATTTCATCAGGTTTAGATTTAAGTCCATTGCAATATAATGGTGGAGATACGCAGACTCATGCTTTGGGCACAAACAGCATCGCAATTCGTACCGCACAAATAGACTGTACGCTATATGGTATATCTGTAGACCAACGTGGTTATTCGCGCACCAATCAGTGTGACATCGGGGCTTTTGAGTTTGGTGGAATCATGCCACAACCCACTGAAACGCCAACACCAGAAGCATCAATGACCCCGAATGCAACACTCACACCGGTTCATACATCAACACCGATCCCAACTGTTACAGCAACGGCAACAGCGACACCACAAGGATTGATCTTTTTGCCGCTTATTAATAAATAATCTTGTTAGAGCCAAAAACTTATGACTATATTCGACTCACTCCCTAACTATGCACCGTGGTTAATTGCACTTGCTGCCATCGGGATCATCTGGTTTCTGTGGTTCTCACTTTCAAAACCGTGTCCAAGATGTGGGAAACGGGGACAAGGTGAACCTTATAAACTGGTAGATGGAGAGGTAGAAAGTGCGTCCCCTCAAGATGTGTTAGATAAAAACTTTGCCGGAATTAAATGCAAAAATTGCGGCCATTTAATCATAAAGTAACAGGCCGATCTGCGAGCTCAGGTTGCAACATGATTTCGGCCGGTAGCGGTATTCGCTACCGGCTGATGCCATTTACCGCAAAGGATGTGGATTATTCGGTGGAAAACAATCACCTGGCAGTGGGTTCACATACGGCCGTTTAGCGATTTGCCCTTCAAACTCAGCCCGAACCGCAGCCAAACGAGCAGGGTCTTGGAATAATTCCACAGCAGAGCCCGCCATCACTTGAGCCGCATACATCATCCCTTTGTGGCCAATACCCGTCTTGCCCGTCGCCACCACACCCCAGGTGTGCGCCGAAACATTGGTGGGCCAGCAGGTCGTCACGAGCATACTGATCGGCGTGATCCAGCTTACATCGCCTACATCGGTAGAGCCGGTCATGACATCACCAGCATCATTGGCTTCCCGCACCTGCCCTAGCAATGGCATCTCTGCTTCTTCATCAGTTAGCTTCATACGCTCTTTTAAAAACTCGCGCATACCAGGTGGATTCTTGTCATTGATTTCGGCCGCATACACCATCTCATGCTCCGTAAACTCAATGGGGCCCAATTTCTGCATCACTTCATGTTGCAGATCAGACAGTGCATGGTTGCTCAAGACACAGGTCGAGGCTGAATCAAAAACGATCTCCGCTTCAGTTTCAGTCATCATCGCCGCCCCTTTCGCGACTTTAATCACCCGCTGAGCCACCTCACGTACCTCTTCCGGCATGTGGGCACGAATATAGTAGAAGACCTCGGCAAAGTCTGGCACCACGTTTGGCGCGCCTCCGCCGTTGGTGATTTGGTAGTGCAAGCGGACGTTGTCTTTGACATGCTCACGTAAATAATTTACGCCAACGTTCATCAGTTCAACCGCATCAAGCGCAGAGCGGCCCAAATGGGGTGAAGCCCCAGCATGTGCCGTCCGGCCGTGAAAACGGAAGCGATAGCGATTGACCCCAATAGCGCTCCCTTTCATCGCCATATTGACATTGCCTGGGTGAAAGTTGAAAGCAGCATCAAGATCATCGAAAACCCCATCACGAGCCATAAACACCTTACCGCCGCCACCTTCTTCGGCCGGACAACCAAAGTAGCGAATGGTACCGGCCGTCCCAGTTTCACCCATCCATTGTTTCACCCCCATTGCGGCCGCCAAGCCTCCTGTCCCTAGTAAATTATGGCCACAGCCGTGCCCATGCCCATGGGGTTCGACCGCCTCTGGGGTTGTTTGGCTTTTCTGTGAAAGACCAGGGAGCGCATCATATTCACCCAAGAAACCGATCTTAGGAGCAGTCTCAAGTTCAGCGTCTGTGCCGTTTTTCCATTCAGCCATAAACGCCGTTGTAATGCCACCGACGTCCCAAGTTACATCGAAGCCCACTTCTTCCATGTAGTCAGCCTGAAGTTTGGATGATTTAAATTCTTCCCAGCGGATTTCAGGATGCCCCCAGATAGTGTCCGCCATTTCAATAAAAGGTTTTTGGTTATTGTTTAGCCACTCAGCTACATCTATTTTCGTCTTCATCACTCTAGAATATCCCAATCTTTAGCAACCGTAAATCAAATGTTTATCGTCAGCCTGTAGAAGCACATGAATGCTAGGTGTAAGAATCAATTTCTCAAACCCGTCAAGATTTTATGGATGTCCAGTCAACTTTCAAACGACTTATTTTTGTGATTTCAACTTTCTTTCTAACCGCTTGCAGCTCAGCATTACCACCTGATAGTCCGGATATTGAATTTTCATCCCCACTCATTTCCCGCGTCACCTCTCCAAGAATCGAAATCAACAAATCAGATATTCCCCAAGTCGATCGCACAAAAGCCGTCGTCCCGGCCGAAGAAATCTACTTCGACACCTTTCGTTCATACGACAGAGTTGTCCCGCTCAGCAAAGCGGATGAAAGCTTAATACTGCGGCTACGTGACGCAATCCCCCCTATTTACAATCCTTCATTTGTGACCCATGACAATGCCGGTTTTCTATCTGGTCAAGATCTTATCCTAGGCTATGCGCAAGACGATATAGCGGTAGCTTATCCTATAAAAATCTTAAATTGGCATGAAATTGTCAGCCATGAAGTGGATGGCATACCGATCCTCGCCACCTACTGACCCCCTTGCCGCAGCGGCGTCGTGTACGACCGCAGATTAACACCCAACAGTGAGCCGGTTCTCTTTGGCAATACGAGTGCGCTTTATGAGTCAGACATGGTCATGGTTGACCATGAAACCGGCAGCTATTGGATGCAGGTGAGTGGAGAAGCTTTGGTTGGTGAATTAGCAGGACAGCGTCTAACCGCCTTGCCCTCGCAAACAACAACTTGGGCCCTTTGGCAAGAACAATATCCAGAATCTGTTGTGCTTTCAGTTGAGACCGGCTTTGATCGGGACTATCGATATGATCCATTTTCAGGATTGGGTGAACGATACAATGAGGGTGGAGATTTTATCTTCCCTGTTTCAGAAAACGGCCGGGACCCGCGCTTAGACCCGGGGGAAGTGGTGCTAGGTGCTGAGTATGAAGGAAAACAATATGCTTGGCCGATCGAACGGATCGGAGACGGGGTGATTAATGATCACATTGGTGCAGATCGGGATATCCCTGTAGCGGTATTCAGCTCGGCCGAGGGGCCAACTGCGTCCACCTATTTTGCTTTGGCCGACAATCAACCGCTTACCTTTATTTTTGAAGACGACAAAATCATTGACGATCAAACCGACTCAACCTGGTCACTTTCTGGAATAGCAGTCGATGGGCCGCTAGAAGGCCACCAGTTGATCGCTTTGCCATCACGATCTTCGTTCTGGTTTTCGCTAATCAGCTCGTTTCCAGACTTAAAGTTTTACGAACCGGCCGCTGAATAGTTTAATGACTTAAGATTAAGAAAGAGGTTAGGCTTCGCGACCGTATGCTAAAATCCGGCCGTGAAAAAACACCAACCGATATTTCTAATCTCCAGCCTCTTCTTATTTCTCCTCGCAGGAGCAGGCTGCACAACACCCGCTCTTGAACCGGGCGACATCGTCTTTTTAGCAAAAGGGGCCAACAGAAGCTATCAGCTTTTTAGCCTGTCACCATCCAGTCAAAACCCTACAGCAAATCCGGTTACACAAATGGGAAATGATGTCCTTGATTTTACCCTCAACGACCATCAAGAGATCGCCTTTACCGTGGAAGACGATGATCTTTCGAGCGATATTTGGCTCATAACGCCTGAAAGCGATGGGCCACAAAAGGTAGTCGATTGTCAGGTCGATGCCTGCCGAAACCCAAGATGGGCGCCTGAATTAGCCCTATTTGTTTATGAACGTCGGCCGATCATCGATGGTAGTGTCAATGAAGACAGCCCGGCACTGTGGTGGTTTGATTTGCCGACACAACAGTCAGTGGCTGTTTTCAGTGCTGAAAATTGGATCGGGCAGGATGCTCGCTTTTCGGCCGATGGGCAGTCGCTCAGCTACGTGGTGCCCATCATCGATGAGGCGCAAGTTTTCAATATTACAACAGGTGAAATTACCGGCGTAAGCTCGCGCATCGGGACACCGCTTGAATGGGGGCAAAATGATGATATCTACTTTTCAGCCATTTTGGTTCGTGGCGAACGCTCGGTCATTCACATTTTAAAAACCAATTCACAAAATACAGAATTGGTTGATTTATCTGGCCCCGATGCGGTCGTAGAAGATGGTGGCTACTCAGTTTCCCCTTCAGGTGAACAGCTTATATTCACACGCAAGCCCCCCCGCGCATCGATTGGGAGCCAAATCTGGGTGATCAACGTCGACGGTTCCAATGCCCGGAGTTTAACCGACGACCTATCAACGCAGCATGGGGCGGTGTCTTGGAGCAGTGACAGCCGGAAGCTCGTCTACCAAAAGTTTGACCTAAACTTAGATCAAACAGCGACTCCTGAAATCTGGATCATGGACATTGAAAGTGGTGAAGAAACTTATCTAGGGCCAGGCACTCGGCCGAAGTGGATGCCTTAGGGCTGCCCCAAGAATGCCTTAACTGATCCGATAAAAACGAGCCGCATTGTCATGAAATAGCTTTTTCTGGTCTTCAAGACTCAGATGTTCAACCATCTTAAAATAGGCATCATAATAGGTTTCAAACTGCATCAACCCCTTGTCTGGCGGGAAGTTTGTGGCAAACATACAGCGATCAATCCCAAACGTATCGAGCATAAACTGCACGTGCGGCCCCACTTTATCCACCACCTCATCAACTGACAGCTTCCCATCTTTCCAAGTATGGTACTCCCAACCCAACACATGCATGAATATGCCGCTGAGTTTCATGTGCACGTGCTCTGACTGCGCCAACCGCTTCAAACCACTAATCCAATCAATCTTAATTTGCTCACGCAATGAGGGTGTTGTGCCCATTCCACCAAACGGGCCCGTTAAGGCGATGGGGGTCGCCATGTGATCAATCACAATTGGTGTCGTTGGGATCAACTCAACTAGGTCGCATAAATCTTGTAGCTGGTGCGAAAAGATAAACGCATCGTAACTTAGCCCACGTTCCCCCAAATGCTTAAAACCGGCACGAAAGTTATCGCGTCGCATCATATCTTCTGATTCATTAAAATTATGTACCGCTTTTGAAGAGTGATGGGCCAACATGTCACGGACACCCCGAAATCGGCCGCTGGCAGCCTCATGTGCATCAAGAACCGCATCTAGGTTCTTACTGTCGTTGAGTCTGGCTTCACCGATAATAGCCAGCGGCGGCCGGTCTAACCGATCAAGCCAAGCCGTTTCGTTCGCAAAATCTAGCGGTTTTCTAGCCTGCCAATCAGCCTGAATATGCACCACCCCTTTCATACGCTCACGATATTTACCCGCTTCTGCAAAGTAAACCTCAGGCACAAACGGCTCTGTGAACAACGTTGTTGACCCGAAATAGTTAACCAATTCGTCCGGGCTAACTATACGAATCAGTTTGTCTAATAATTTAGGAAACCGCCCCAGAAGCTTAACTGCCCCCGAGACTGAGCGAGGCGTTGTATACGGGTCCCAATAGTGAATATGTGGATCGATGATTTTAAAGTCAGACATGGCGCAAATGATAGCCCTACCTCTGGAGCATGCAAGTCAAACATGAAATAAAAAAGGCCGATAGACAATGCTATCGACCTTTTGATTATTTAAAGCGATTACTTTAGGCCCCGATTAACGTCGGCCGCCGCCACCACTGCGATTTCCGCCACCACTGCGATTTCCGCCACCGCTACGGTTCCCACCGCCACGATAGCCACCACCGCCACCTTGACGACTGCGATCACGGTTTCCGCCACCGCCACCACCATTCCGGTTGCCGCCACGGTATCCACCACCGCCGCCACCATTCCGGTTGCCACCACGATAACCACCACGTCCGCGGCCGCCACCTTGGCGATCATTGCCCGTTCTTAGCGGGCTCATCTTAGCAATCGGCCGTTTTTTATCTTCAAATTGAGCCAGTTTCAGAGCCACAGCAGCAACCAACAACGGATCATTTCCTTCGTCAATTAAAGCTTGAATCGTCTCTTTTTCTTTTGAACAACGATCACGTTTAATCCAAACACGCATCTGCTCTTCTAGCTTGGCTTCTCGTTTTGCCAAAATCGATTCAGTTGTTGGGATTTCAGTTTCGACGATTTTTGAATTGGTATACCGCTCGATTTTACGCAGCTGCCATAACTCTTTAGGCGTAATTAACGAAATCGCTGTACCTGCCGCACCAGCTCGGCCGGTACGACCAATCCGATGCACGTAGATTTCTTCAAACTGTGGTGGTTCAAAATTGATCACATGCGATAAGTTATCAACGTCGATGCCTCGGGCCGCAACGTCAGTTGCAACCAGCACTTTCAAACGCCCTTCTTTAAAACGTTTCATGACGTGCTCACGCGCAACCTGGGTTAAGTCACCAGAGAGTGCTTCGGCCGGGAATCCACGGATCGCCAACTCGCTGGCCAAACGGCCGGTATCAAGTCGGGTACGAGCGAAGATCAAAACACGTTCCATCTCTTCAGTTTCAAACAGACGGGTGAGCAATGCCAAACGATCATCATGGTTACAGATGTAATACCGTTGATCAATCCGATCTACAGTTAGTGCTTCCGCTTCGATTTTGACCGTTTCTGGGTTTTTTAGATAGCTGTCAGCCAAACGCCGAATCTGGTGCGGCAAGGTTGCTGAGAACAAAGCTGTTTGACGCTTGTTCGCGTCTGTTTCAGCCAAAATCGTTTCAATTGGCTCAACAAAGCCCATGCTGAGCATTTCATCCGCTTCGTCTAGTACAAGGTGGCGCACAGTGCTTAAATCTAGGTAACGCTGCTTGACCAAGTCGATCATACGGCCGGGGGTACCAACAACGATGTCAACTTTGCCACGCTCAAGTGGACGAGTTTGTTTGTCGTAAGACTGCCCGCCGTAAACAACCAAAACCTTCATCTTTTTGGTTGCGCCATACCCTTTAACCGCTTCGCCAACCTGCATGGCTAGCTCGCGTGTTGGGCACAAAACAAGCCCCTGCACGTACCCTTTGCCTGGCTCGATCTGCTGAATCATGGGCAAAGAGAACGCGGCTGTTTTACCAGTACCGGTTTGTGCTTGCCCAATTATGTCTTTGCCTTCTAAAAGGCCGGGAATGACGGCTTCTTGAATAGGTGTAGGTTCTGTGTAGCCAAGGTCGTTGACCGCTTGAACGAGATCATCGTTCAGGTTTAAATCTGAAAATGTTGTCATGATATTGGGTCAAAACTTGCGCAAGCGTATTAAACCGCCAGCTATACATAGATAGCCGGTCGCTTAGTCGAGCGGAAGCTTTGAAATTGATGCCCTACGTTTTAGTTATGCGTAGGTGTCCAAACCGCCTCGGTTTAGACATGACAGAAAGCGTATGGCTTTTGGTCTGTCGAGGGAACGAGTCACGCACTCAAACATCAATCCTAAAGCCCAGTATTTCATGTCAGATGGAAAATTGGAACAAAAAACCCAGCCTTACTCAGGCTGGGCGCAGAAATAGATCTGTTAACGCGAACGAGTATAGCATAGCTTTCTTTTTTTACGCAGGTTGATTACAAAACTAAAACGCTTCGCTATATCCTACAGAAAAACATTCAATTCCTCAGTCGAATCGCTATGGATGAGGACACGATAGACTTGAGAAACCTAGCTTAATTACAGTTAGGCGTTTTGACGATCAAAGAAAAATCGATGTGCTCGGCCGCCGTTGGCAACACACCCGCAATGCATGTGCTAACGACTCTCGTTTGATTCAGATGAAACGGAATAAATGCGCCACCTGACTCCCATAAAATAGTTTGCGCCTGAGCATATTGGTCTTTTCGAACAGCCAGATTAGGCTCGGCCGCCGCTGAATCAAGCAGTGCATCAAACTCTGAACTATTCCAATAGGTTTCGTTCCATGGCGCGCTTGAACGCCAAGCCTCATTTAGAATCAAGGGAGCAGGGCGAGCGTTCCAGCTTGTCGTCACAAATGGATCGATCAGCCAAGTATCGGTCCAAAATGTTTCAACAGGCTCTTCAACGATGTTGATCGTGATTCCGGCCGCTTGCGCTTGCGCTTGATAGGCATCAATCAAAGCAGGCCAAACCGGATCAACCGCACTCGTGTATAAATCAACAGCAATTCCATCAGGAAAACCAGCGTCAGCTAACAAAGACTTAGCCAGCTCAACATCTTGAGGACAGCTGATTTCAGTCCAATAACGATCACCACGCCAGACCGGATGGTCACATGCCACAGCCCCAGCGCCACCCAACACGCTATCGATTAGCCCTTGGCGGTCTGCTACCACCCGCAAAGCTTGACGCACGGCCGGGTTGTCGAACGGAGCAGTGTCGGTCCGCATCACAAACCCACGCCAGTTCCCCGTTGGAACACTCTGCAAGCTGAATTCGTTAGAGCCTTCAAATAGCGATTTTTCATCACCTTCGATTCGGTCCAGCATATCAATTTGCCCAGCTAGCATCGCCTGGACTCGGCTTTCTACGTCAGGAATGCCGATAATCGCAACCTGATCGATGCTTGACTGGCCGCCCCAATAGCCTGCAAATGCGGACAGTTCGGTGATCCCCAGTGTGTCAACACTGTCGAGCTTAAACGGCCCCGTTCCAATGCCATCTTGCAAAATTGTATCGCCCCCATTGTTGCGCAAAACAACAGCACGCGGGTCAGTTAGCAAAAGCGGGAATTCTATATTGGGTGCAGATAGGCCTATCGTGATTTGGCTGTCACCTTCAACAGCCACGGCCGCGATCGACTGTAAAACCGGAGCCAAAGTTGAACCTGTGTTGGGTGCGATCATCCGCTCTATTGAATAGGCGACATCGGCCGGGCCCATCTCTGATCCATCATGAAACAGAACACCATCTCGCAGCGTAAGTGTCCAAACGGTAGCGTCACCATTCGCCTCCCAAACCGTGGCCAGGCCAGGCACAAGATTCCCAGCACTATCTAATCGAATCAAACGCTCGTACGCAAGCAAAGAGTATTCAGCAAAACGGGTAGGTTCATATGGATCGAGGCTTTCCTCCCCTGACCAGATCACACTGTGAGGCACGCGCAAAACGGTAGGTAAGTCAGCAGCCTCTAATTCAGGGTCTATTTCAGATTCAGCTCCACCATCGGTGACAACCACCGGAGCGGGGACGCCTGCGGCCGGAGTGACGATAACAAGACGTTCCACTTCGACCTCAACCGGAATTTCGCGAGTTACTTCTACTTCAATCTCGACAGGCACTTCACGGGTGACTTCCACTTCAACAGACTCTGGTTCACACCCGACTAGAAAAGCCAAAAAGATAAATGCGGCAAATATAAATAATGATTTCTTAAACATCTTAACTACGATTCCTTGGTTCTAAAATAGTGAGGCGATAGGGGGAGAGTTTCAGATGAAATATAGCGGTCAATGATATGGGGAGCAAACGCCATTCATAATTAATTTTCACACCCACTGCTCTATATCAGCATCTTGCATCTTACCCTCCACAAGGGATAATCACCCTCTATGGAAGTTCGATTTGGGATGGCAAAAACAAAAAAATATGCGGTGCGTGAAAGCGGAGATACCTTTGAAATGGTTGAACGGCCGCACGGTGGCCTATCCTTTGTTTTGGTTGATGGGCAACGCAGTGGAAAAAGTGCCAAAGCGATAAGCAACTTGGTTGCTCGCAAAGCGATTCAGCTATTGGGAGAGGGAATTCGTGATGGTGCCGCTGCACGGGCGGCCCATGACTATCTTTTCACTTATCGTGCGGGGAAAGTGACCGCCACGCTCAATATCGTTTCGGTTGATACGGAGTTTAAAACGCTCGTCATCTCACGAAACAACGATTCCCCCGTCGTCGTTTTCCATCCTGAAACCGGCATGAATTTGCTCAATGAGCCTTGCAATTCGATTGGCACCAGCCGACGAACCAAACCATCAATTACGGAGCTTCCCATTGAACCCGGCTTAATCGTCGTCACATTCACAGATGGCCTGCGCCACGCCGGTAAGCTAAGCGGTAAAGAACCTTTTGACTATTTGGGACTGATGCAAAAAATGATCGAGGAGTCGGTTAGTGACCCACAAGAGATTGCGGACCGCTTAGTCGCTGGCGCGATTGCTCAGGATGACAACCGGCCGCGTGACGACATTAGTATTTTTGTCATTTCAACAGTTGAAGGGGATAGAGACACGCCGGTGCGTCGCATTGCAGGGAACTTACAAATTTAGTTTGAGCCCAATGATGCCTAGTTCTTGCCTAAAGCGATCCCTTTTACCTGTTTGACAACCTGCTCCTGTAACTGGCTAGGCACCTTTGAACGCAACGTATCAGCGCTAAAAAACGTCTCTAATCCATCGAGTAATGCGATGATCATGGCGGCCCGTGTGCGACAGGATTCTTCATCGGCCGCAGGATCGATCCGGCCGACTTCAGCACTAATCGTCTTCCAAAACACCACGTAAGCTTCCTCATATTGCTGCTTCAAAGCGGCATCTTGCACACTCAAAGCCCATAGCTGTTCGAATACCCCGCTCGCCTGCTCATCTTGATAAATCGCAAACAAGCGGCCGATAGCGGCCCCATCTCCGGCCGTGCCAATCGACCGAACCAGCTGATGAATCATCTGATGATAGGTCCCAATCGACTGGGCCATTAATGCACTAATCAGTGCTGTTTTTGTTGAAAAATGATACTGGAGTGAGGCAAGTTTCATCCCTGACTTTTCAGCCAGATGGCGCATCGTCAATCGATAATGGCCTTCTTCAATTAAGATTGAACGAGCGATCGCTAGGATCGCATCTTTGCGAGAAATTGTTTTATATTCCATAAACTACACGGTCAGGAAAGTAAAGAGGTGGTTCCACTTTTTTACCTGTCACTTGACAGGTAAAATTCCTCAAGATACACTTTTCCCTAATTGCAACGAAATTTATTCTGATTTGTGGAGAAAGCTATGAGCCAGTTCGCTAACGATAACAACCCTCTCGATATTGATAAGCTACTCAATAATCACCGAGACGGATATTCTCTTGAACGCCCCTTTTATACCAGCCAAGCCGTCTTTGAGGAAGAGTTCAAACACATTTTTTCGAGACAGTGGCAATATACAGACCATATTAATCGCATTCCCAAAAAAGGTGACTACTTTCTATTTAATATAGCGGGTGAGCAAATCATTGTTATTCGCGGTGACGGCGAAACAGTCCACGCCCACTTTAATGTTTGCCGCCATCGTGGCTCGCGCGTCTGCCTTGAGCCAGAAGGACATGCAAAACGTTTGACCTGCCCCTATCACGCATGGTCTTATCGGATTGATGGAAGCTTGGCCAATGCCCGCGCGATGTCGGCCGATTTTGATCCAACGCAGTTTGGTTTACGCTCATGCCAAGTGCGTCTATTTGAAGGATTGATTTTTATCAATTTAACGGCCGAAGGTGAGGGGAGCATCCCTGATTTTACAGAGTTGACTAGCAATCTACGGCCGTGGCTTGAGCGGGCCGACCTGCGCAACACAAAAATAATCGATCACAAACTATATCCATCACGGGTCAATTGGAAGATCGCTATCGAAAACTATTTTGAATGCTACCACTGCATTACGTCTCACCCAGAGCTGTGTAAAGTACAGTTACACACGCTACGTGACGCTCACGGCACAGAAAAAGGGCGGAATGAGTTTGAGCAACACAATCAAGTGTGGCAAGCACAGGCAGAAGCTTTGGGACATAAAGCAGGGTCAGAGCAATGGGGAGCGGCCTGTCCAGATGCAGAAAATTATGCAGCACAGATGCACTATGCCGAGCGCATGTTGATCCACCATGACTTGGAGGCAGTGTACGATCAGCTACCGGGTGGTGGAGCGGCCGGAGCAACCAAGCTATTGGGCAGCTATGCGGCCGACGATAAAGGGCAAGTCGATTGGGGCATCATGCCATCGGTCTTTTTGTACACTAGCTGCACCTCAACAGTCATTTTTAGGGTGACTCCAATCAACCCACAGCTAACTGAAATGTCTCAAACATGGCTCGTACACAAAGATGCGGTTGAAGGGGTCGATTATGACACCAAAAAGATTACTTGGATCGATGAGGTCACGATGGAGCAGGATGAGGAGATTGTCGCCAATACTCAGGCAGGCGTCAGTTCACGCATGTACGTACCTGGTCCCTATGCAGAGCTTGAGGGGCCGATATTGCAGGTGCATGATGATTACTTACGATTGATGCGTTTCGGCCTCAAAAATGATGGAACAAGTTTGGGATAAGGCAGCAGCTTAAGTATAACTATCATGATGGCATTCCAGCCTTTCACATTGTGGGTAGGATAGAATCAACCATAGATCATGAAACCTAATCAAGATACAACTAAAAAAGCGGCAATCTACCAGCAAATAGCAGATAACATTGAGGAGCAAATCGTTTCAGGTGAGCTCCAATCGGGTGATCGCATCCAATCAGAACGGGAAATGAGCCAAGAGCTAGGGGTAAATCGGCTAACGGTTCGGCGGGCTTTTAATGTCTTGGTTGAGCGAGGCTTAATTGATCGGCGCCACGGGGGCGGCACATATGTGACAACGCCACGAATTGAAAGGCTGGCAGGCGAGCTTTTCCCATTTACGTTGGGTATTCAAAAGTTAGGTATGACGCCTGGTATTCAAAAGGTCGCATTTGAGCAAATTCCGGCCGATGAGTCGCTTGCTCAAGTTCTTTCTATCCCTGTTTCAGCACTTGTTTACTACATTTACCGAGTACGCTTAATCAACCAAGAACCAGCCTTGCTAGAACAGTTTTTTGTCCCTGTTGAGCGGTTTTCCGGTTTTGACCAGCAAGACCATGACAACTTATCCGGGTATGCGATTATGGATGCTGAGTATGGGGTCAAAGTCGTGCGAGCTGAGCAAAGCCTAGAGCCGGTTGTTGCGACCGCCTATGAAGCCGAATTGCTTCATATTAACGAAGGGGATCCGCTAATGCTTGAACGCAGGCTATCGTTTGACGAGCACGGCCGGCCGGTCGAATATGGCAAAGACCTATACCGTGGCGACAAGTTTAGATTTGTAACGACAGACGCCAAACTAACCCTGTCTTGGAGCGATAAATAGCATCACTTCCAGAAAAGAAGCCGCTCTCCGGCCGATCTTAAGCCCTGAGCCAAGCTTTCCATAAAAGTAGGGATCTCCGTATCTTCCAACGGCACCGTCACCTGAAAATCTAGCTTCACCTGAATATCTTCATCTACCGGAATTTGGGTTTCAACCGGAATTTTTAGATCTAAGTTAACCGGAATGCTCGCCGTAATCGGAATGTCATAATTGAGCGGCACTTCAATATTTAGATTAACCGGAATATCCGTTTTGATCGGAATCATAATTGGAAAAGTTTGGTTAATGGGGAAAGGTAGCTGAATAGGCACTTCAACAAATGTATCCACTGAAATCGTTTCGTTAATCGGGATTTTTACAGTCTCTCTAAATTGCACCGAAGTTGAAACTGGGATCGTTGTATTAATCGGCACATCAAACTCATCACTGTAGGCAACAGTAAACTCGACCGGAATCGTCTCATCGATATTAATCGGAATATCAAAGTTAGCGATTTTGTTTTGCTCGACAATGGCAGCCGCGGCCGTCATTTGAGCACTCGTTTGATTTAGGAAATAAATAGCTCCTGCAATTAGGCCAATATTTAAGAGCAATGATAAAATAACAATCGTCCATAACAGCCCGTAGCCGCTAGGTGTGGTTGACTGGATTAAACTCGACATGGCAGTTCCTTTTTAAAGATAGAGACAATAGATAAACGTGGACATACAAGTTCCATCTCTATCTACTACACGATCGATCAATGATGATCCGGCAATAGTATCAGGATAATTCAAATGATAAAAAACGTTTTAGGGACAAAACTAAAAGTCTGTAGCCTCGATCCGGTCACCGGTTTTTTCCGAGATGGCAAATGTGATACCTGTGCCGAAGATGTGGGGCTTCATACTGTCTGTGCTGAGCTAACGCTTGAGTTTCTAGAATTTGGTCGAGATCGTGGAAATGATTTGATGACACCGCGGCCGGAATTTGGCTTTGCAGGTCTTCGCCCTGGGGATAAATGGTGCATTTGCCTTGGGCGCTGGATCGAGGCATTTAACGAGAATCAGGCCATTGCCCCTAAAATCGCCCTAGAGGCAACCCATCATTCCGTGTTAGAGCATGTTCCGCTTGAGGTATTAAAAAAGTACGCGCTCGATTCACCCGGCAAGCCACCCGTTTACACCAACGGGCACAATGGACATCACTAATCGCCTACTACGGCCGAACAGAAAACTTATACACGGTCGTCTGCTCGTAAACTTCCCCCGGCCGTAATGTGGCACTCGGAAACTGAGGCTGATTAGGGCTATCAGGAAACTTTTGTGCTTCTAGGCAGAAGCCCGTATATGGGTGATAGACTTCTCCTCGTTTCCCCATCTGGCTTTTGAGAAAATTACCTGTGTAAAACTGGACCCCTGGCTCTGTCGTAAACATTTCTAAAACCCGGCCGGTAATCGGTTCACTCACAGTCGCGGCTGGAACCAAACCATCTCCCCTGTTATTAATGACAAAATTATGATCAAAGCCATTGCCGATTTTAATCTGCTCGTGGTCGGCCGTGCGTCCAACGCCAATCGGCATCGGCCGACGCAAATCAAACGGCGTCCCATCTACCGGCATAAAATCCCCTAACGGAATACTGGTCTCATCAATTGGCGTCATTGAATCCGCAAAAATCGTGATTTGATGGTCATCAACAGTGCCAGTTTCTGCCAAATTAAAGTAAGCATGGTTGGTCATGTTAAGCACAGTCGGCCGGTCGGTTGTAGCAGAATAGCTAATTTTTAATTCATTATCCTCTGTCACCGAATAACTCACTTGAACAGAGACATTTCCGGGAAATCCCTCTTCTCCATCCGGGCTTGAAATGCTTAACGTAATCGCTGAATCAGATACTGCATCAACGTGCCAAACCTTTGAATGGAACCCGCCCGGACCGCCGTGCAAATGATTAGGCGCATTATTTGTAGCTAAGGTGTACTCAACCCCATCTAGCTCAAACCGACCCTTAGCGATCCGATTTGCATACCGGCCGACGAGGCAAGCCATAAAGACCCCATACGCCTCATATTCACCCACACTATCATGCCCGAGCAAAACATCACCCATCTGCCCATCTTGGTCGGGCACTCTGATCTGCACCAGCGTGCCACCATAATCAGAAACTGCAACCACCATGCCAGACTTGTTTTGCAGTGTATAGAGTGACGCTTCACGGCCGTCAGCCAGCTTACCAAATGAAATTTTCGCCATACATTCTCTTTGTCTACAGTTTTTATTCGAACGCTTTAACTTGCCACTGAATTAGGGGTGCATAATCGGCCGCCGATGCATAGCAATGGTCTACTAAATCAGCGGAAGTCGAAATATCAGGCGATATCGGCTGAGCGCCAATATACATCCCCTTGTATTTCAGCAAATCACCACGCGGATGCTCTTTATCGAAACCACGCGGCACATTTTTATACTGCGCCCCGTTGATGGTGTACCCTTTGGCAGTCAACTGCTTGAGGATCTCAACCAACTGCGCCCCCATCTTGTCATCTGCCACCGCCTGCCGATATTTGTCTAGATTGTCACCGACAAACATATACGTCCCGCCACTGAAGTAGGCGACATCAGCCTCTAAGCCAAAGTAAAAACTCGGCCGGTTTGTCTTCTTGCCCGTCCCCTGCCACCAAGCAATTGCCAGATTGGTTTTATAAGGTGTTTTATCTTTACTAAAACGGACGTCGCGATAAATCCGAAAGATCGAACCACTACCAGTTAAACGAGTGTCATACTGCATCCCATCGACCAATTCTCGCAACCGGTTGCCGAAAATCTCGACAAATAGCTGAGCCGGTTGCTGTATGTTTTTCTTAAAGCGAGGCTTGTTCTCTTCAAACCAAACTTTATTATTATTTTCAGCTACTTCTTGAAAGAAGGTGTGTGCATCGGCCGGGAATCCTGGAAAAATTAGCATGATTTTATCTCCTAACATGAGCCCTCAAAAAGGGCATAAGAATCTAGATTCTAGAACATTTGTTTTTGCTTCGCAATAAAATTTATTCTTCCCACTCAGCTTCAGAGATACAATTAGCCGGAACAAAATCACCGCTCAAATCAAAATCTTCGCAAGTCACAAATGCAGTATGATTTCGGCCGGTCAGCCATGCAATCATATAAATCACAAACAATACGCCAAACAAACCCGCACGCAATCGAGGTGTTTTAATTTCAAATGCTTCCCGGTTCGTGAGCGTTAGTAACAATATGACCGTGTACGGCACACAAATGAAAAGCACAACCAAGCTAATGACAAAGGCGATTCCATTTGCCTGTGAAAAGTCGACCATGTTGATATCCATCCAGGACACAACAAACCACAGAGATGGGGTAAGCAGCGTCATCCGATTCCACCAGCTAAGAATTGAGTTTTCATGTGGCCAAAATAAACTAGCTAGCAGTGCGGCCGTTGACCCCGCCCAAATTGTCAGTAACGTATCAAACGGAATTTGCCCCGAAACACCAAATTTAAAAACAAGGTTCCAGCCACTGACTGCGGCCGTGATCGCCAAAATGATAAACATTCTAGCTTCTTTTTCTTCTACTTTTTGACTCATACAGCCTCAACTACAGTTCCAGACTGAAATTCTTTATCACTCAACAGTTTTTTAATCACACCTGGTTCCAACCCGCCAAAAATCCGCACCTGCATTCCCGGCCGAGCAATCGCCAAATCCAAAACATCTTGAACTTTAGCCGCCATGCCACCGGTGACATCTGCACCGCGCGAGCCGCCCAAAGCGCTTTTAATTTCATCAAAGTTTTGGGGCGTAATTCGTGGAATAACGGCACCTTCCGCGTCATAAACGCCAGACGTTTCCCCAGCCAGCAAAATCGATTGGGGGCCAAGTTTGGGAACCAAATACCCCATCACCTCTTCAGTCGATAAGATCGTGCCGCCACGAACTTGATCAAAAGCGACATCTCCATGGATGACTGGAACCAATCCCACATCAAGCGCGGCCGTCAAAGACTCAAGCGCCATCGATTTGACTTCACCATCATGCACCACAACCGAAGCGGATGGGCTGATGCTCATGGCGGGAATTCCGGCTTTAAGCAACGCTTTGACCACGATCCGATTCAGACGCAGGGCTGAGTCACTAACGGCCACAAAACCCTGCCAACCGGCGGCCGAATCAACACCTTGCCGTGTCCCGTGCTGGCTAGCATGCGTATGCCCGAATGAACCACTACCATGCCCTAACACAATCTTCAATTGAGGATTAGCCTGCATCGCGGCCGCAATTTCGCCTGCTACTCGCTCTAGAACGTCGGCCCGAATTTGTTCAAAGCCGGTTTTGTCTGTAATGAGTGACCCGCCTAACTTTAAAAAGATGGGCGGTATTTGCTTCAAATTAGCGTTCATAAATTTAGGTGATCTGTGAAAATTTGCTCAACGCCAGCTTGGAATTCTTTTTTGCCCCCATGGGATGGGTGGCGAATTTTAAGATGGGTGATCCTGTGGCGGCTCATGATTTCATCGGCTCGATTGCCAACCGCCACCACAGTTTTTATATCAGGAAACAAGTTTAGCAGGTTCCCCAAAATTTTTATCCCAATGACAAGCTCTGGCTGATTTGGGGCTCGATTGCTGCGTTCATTACCCAGCTTGTGCGGATGAAAAGGGCAAGCATTCCAGATTAGAGGTAAATTTTCTGGGTAGTTTTGCAGTATCTCCCAAACGATGGTCGCTGAGGCTTCACTCAATGGCTTAGTATAATCCCCCACAATCTTGAACGAAGAGTCTGCACCAAAAAGTCCGGCCGCGCCTTCGACTAAAATCCGCTCACTTGTAAACGGAACGCCGGTCAAGCCACATCCTCGATAACCGGGTGCTTCGCCAACCAAAATCACAGTCGGCCGTAAAAGAGCCATTTGCTCTAAATAATCGGTTAAGTTGGCTTGACGCAGCTTTGCAGCCGCAGATCGGCCGCGCCACGGATTAATGCAATTCGTTGGTGGGTCGATTCGTTTGAGTCGAGTGACAAAACGTTCAATAGACATAAAAAAACAGGTGATCAGATTTATTATCCAATCACCTGTTTTATCAGATCATCTGGTTAAAACCAGAAAATTTACTTTTTGAGGAAACCGCCAAGCATGCTGCCTAAGCCGCCGCCAGCATCGCCACCACCGCCACCAAGGGCAGAATCAACCATCCCCTGCATACTTTCTGGTAACTGTCCTTTAACTTGCTCAACAACCATGTTAACAGCCATTTGCGCCTGTGATTCTGAAATTCCGGTCTTTTCTACGATTTGTGCAATTAATGCTTCCATTTTAGTTTTTCTCCAATGTGGGTATTTTAGCCGATTGTTAGTCGGTCATTTTCTTAGATAAATTGGTTTGAGGTCGAAATCAATTCGACTACGACCCGCCACTCACTACGATCATTATACTTCACGTTGTAGCGATTTATACATACCGAGAACTACTTACACCAGCCCTCAAAAGCAACCTTACTATCAAATTGGCTCGACTTAAGGGGAGCACAAAAGGGGGTTCAGCTTCTTATCGGCCGTTTAATCAAATATTTTACTGATGCAAATCATGTGAGAGTAGGTGTCGGCTCTAAAAAAAGATACCCCCCGGAAAATTGGGTTAATCCGGGGGGTAAGCCAAAAGGAGGAAAAAGGAGGAAAATTACTGAGGTCAATCTTTAAATTGACCCAGGTACATTAACCCAAGTACGTGGGCTAGATTCTTTTTATAGATTTAGACTTTATAAAAAGAATTCAGGTTTATGGTCGAGGATCTAGTGTCAACTCAAGATCAGTTGGGTCACCTTGGCGCAAAACCGTAATGGTGATTGTGTCGCCTGGTGATGTTTCCAAATAAAGATAACTGATCATGTCTTCAAAAGTGTTTACTGGAGCACCATTGATCGCAATAATTAAGTCACCACCTGTTGGGCTCTCAACCGATGCTGCAACAAATCCCGCTCTTTCAGCTGGACTCTCAGGTACAACGCTGGTGACATAAGCGCCAGTTGTCTGATCAAGACCAAACGCTTCGGCCGCGTCTAAGCCAAAATCTGATTGAACAGAGACACCTACAAATGGATAGGTAAATTTACCTTCAGCAATCAATGATGGGATCATACGCTCAACAATATCGATTGGAATTGAAAAGCCTACGCCAGAATTCGCACCCGTTTCGCTAAAGATACGAGCGTTAATGCCGACAACTTCACCTTGCAGGTTCAGAAGTGGTCCACCTGAGTTTCCAGGATTAATTGGAGCATCAACCTGAATCGCATCGGGTAGCTGATAACGGCCACCACCTGGCAATTGTCGATCTGATGGCAATCCACGGCCGACAGCACTCACGATGCCCAATGACATCGAGCTGGCTTGGCCAAACGGGTTACCAATCGCAACAACAAACTCACCCACTTGCAAATTGCTTGAGTCACCTAAAGCCAATGGCTGAATACCTTCAGGCAATTGATCAACTTTAATAATCGCGACATCAGCATCTTCATCAGTACCAACCACTGTTGCTTTGGCCCGAATCCCATTTGGGAATTTAAGCTCAAGCTCATCGGCCGTCGCAATAACATGATTATTGGTCAAAATATGACCCTCATTGTCGATCACAAAGCCAGTGCCTGTGCCTAACGGAATATTTTGCTGAAGTGCAAAAATATGAACAACAGACGGATTAACATCTTTGTAAATATCGATGAGGGTTTCTTGGAGATCACCAGCAGCTAGCGGTGAGTTCAGAACCGGTGTGATGGGGTTACCTGCAACATCAGCCTCAATATCACCGCTTTCAGTGATTTCAGATTCAGTCCCCGTTACAACAGGCTCCGCAACAGATTCGGCCGCTGATGAGTCAGGTGTTATCGTCGTTGATGATTGGTTCAACACCTGTATCTCGGTTGTTTGGATAGGTTCGGCCGTAGCAAACTGCTGCAATGGGTTTAATAATTGCCCCATTTGTGGGGTAAACAGTGCGCCAATAAAAATACCGACTAATAAAAATAAAAGTGCAGCTAAGACAATACTTGTCAATTTAAAAGGATTGGAGTTTTGTGACATTGAAGTACCTAATTGAATAAAGAAATTTTTAATTTAAGCAGCATCGACCTAAATATTTTTTGCTTTAAGTGATCTTAAACTTAAATCACCTTTAGCTATCTAAAAAACCATTCCAATAAATGCTTATTATCTCAGGATGGCCTTGCACCCTATGGATGCAATTGGAGCGTAACAACTTTCCCACACACTACAGACGTTCATGATTCTGTAATGTAATGCTTGAAGCCGACTATTCTAAATGCTGAAATAAAACTGCTGAAAGAAAAGTTGGTTTAATTATTTCGTGTCAAAACAAATACGGGATCGTGTAGAAAGTTGTACGTATCAATCTACGTTTTGGATTCTAGTTATTAATCTTAGAACGTGTCAATGGCTATATCAGACTTTTTATCTGTCGTTTAGCCCCTGTTAATCGGCCGCTTACTATAGGCAATGAAAAGGGCGATTAAGCCGGTATTAGATTAAATAAATTAATGTAGAAGATGTGCAGGCTTAAGTTTTTTAGAATCCCACGTCAGCTCAAATTTAATTACTTGCGGCCGGATCTTCCGCATCTAGGAGGCTCACGTTTGTAATCGGGCATGGGTAAGAACCATCGTAAACAAACCCAGCATTCCCACAAGCAACCTGCCAAACATGATCATTCACAACAAGCTGACGATTAAACGTTGAAAGACCCTTCTCAGAATCTAGGCTAAGTGGGGAATCAGTTAATTTAATACCTGCATCCAAACTTAAGATCGGTTCTTCGACACTAGCGAGTCCAACCATTTCATTTAAATCACCGAACCATGCACTATCGTCCCAGTCACTTGCTTCTGTAATTTCAAGAGGTTCAGATGGCACAAGCTGTTCTATCTGCTGCTCATACAATATTTGTCTTTGCTGCTCTCGCCCCTCTAAGTCCCGAAAACTTTCAGCAACCGAATAGATCAAAACAACGCCCCCAAAGAAAATCAGGATAAAAATTCCCCATATAACTGTAATAAAGACCAGAAAGGTAAAATTACGAATCACAAGATCACCAATACCGATCAAGAATCGGTCAACAAAGCTATCTTTCGGCGGCTCTATGATAGCTGGCTCATATTCAGTTGGAGGTAAGGGTTGATCGATGCTCATTTAATAATGCAAAAACTCTGGCAAAGGCAAGTTCGGAATGCATTATATTGTGCCATAGAGCAGAAAAATGCCCATGACTAAAGCGTAAAATTTTTCTCCCTCCTTGGTACTAAATTTAGATTTTTATTTGGGACTACAGAAGCTGTCGAGGCTTCATTTTAATCTTCAGCCAAACGGCGACGGCGTCTTCGAATCGCAATAATCGTGCCAATAAGCCCAATTAGCCCAACAATGCCAGCAATCGTGCCCCCACCCAACAAGCCGGCCGTTGCTAAGAACAAGCGACTGTCCAGATCAACAGGAATCCCATAAAGTTCATCTGGAAGCCCACCAGGATCTGGATCTTCTGTTGGTAAAGTTGGGTTAGAACCAACCACATTGCTAGGCGGCTGCACAACACTATCTTCGTTTCCAGTTGATTCAACAGGAGCCTCCACTTGAGGCTCGAGCTTAAAGCCAAAATCCAGGTGAGCCAACAGGTTAGGGTCTTGCGTGATTTGAAAGTCAACGACGACGTAGCGATCAGCCAAGCGAGCGTTTGAATCAAGCATTAAGACAGCGTCTGGTGTAAGTTCAAGCGATGCTTCATCTATCTCAGTGACAATCAATCCATCCAACACACCTTGGCTTATTTCAGTTCGAAACTGGTAGTTGATCCCTTTCTTCAGATTTAAACTCCGCACATAGGCATCACTATCTGCTCCAAATCCAGATCCAAACCCAAAACGGCCGTTTGCATCACTAACAACGGTTGCCAAGCTCTCACCGTTATCAACATCATAAAGTTCGATTCTAACGTTCGGCAAAAGCGGCTCTCCCACATCAAATAAGCCATCCTCATCCAAGTCACGCCATACTCGACTACCAACTTCTACTGGAGCATTTCGACAAATCACTTCAATATCGCCTAACCCATTGGCGCCGCCAAAAAAGAGGAAATTACCGGCCGATACTTGATACCCCCGACGAGCTTCACCTGTTTCATTATCAAACCAACGGGTGCCTGTTGTAAAATATTCAAAAGGAGTCGCCACTGTAGCCACAACTTCACCTGAATTCGGCGAGAAGGCCAAACCGCCTAAGGCTGTTTCAAAATTTGGCTCAAAAGAATCACCCGTATAAAACTCATCACCGCCCCGGTCGCCAGGCAAACTGTTGTAAGGGCATTGCTCATCCCCTTCCACATAGTAAGCACCAGCGACATTACAGATGCGGATTACATCACCACCTGCACTGCGGTTGAATAAACTGGTCGATTGAGCATCATTGGGGCTAGGCTGGTTCAAACCGACCATGTGCCCAGTACGGTCCATGAGGGCAATAATTAAAGAGCCATCAATATCAAATTCAATGTCAGACAAAATCGGTGTGGGGTATGCATCGATATCAACCCACTCGTCTGTCCATGGATTCCATTCACCAGGTGCAAACCCACCAGTTAGCGGTCCACGCTTAAACTGATCTAGCGAAAAAGAGAAAACGGTTGAAAACTGTTCACCGTCAAGCTGCAGAATATGGGCTGAAAGATCGGCCACAGTGCCGGCATTTTCAGCGGAACAAACAGCGCCAGCGAACAGGTTGCCATCGGCCGCAACTTTGACCGCAAACGGACGGACGGCCCCATTGACACACCCTAAATCTGGTATGGGTATTTTGCCTGCCACTTCAGCCGTTTCCGTATCGATCACAACCAGCTCTGGTACAGCTAAATTCATCACATACAGCGTCTTGCCATCTACGCTCACATCAAGACCGCCCAGGCCAGATTTTCCGACAGCCGCAAAAGCGTCTGCATCTACAGATGGAATCGAAGGGTCACTGGGCAAATCTCTTTCGGGAACTGTTCCAAGGTCTACCCCGGCCGCAGCCAAATCAACAAATTCAGAAGAGGAAATACCCAAAGACATATCGGTCACATAGATGCCTCCCATACCCAATGGGCCAAATCCAGCATGTCTTTTAACAAATGAGCTTTGATACAGTTTTTTATTTGTATCGTCCCAAGCCAACCCCCAAATCGCCCCGGTCTGACCACTTTTCTGCAATGAGACAGGTGCAACATACTCATCATCAATGCCTAATCCACCAGAATTGTTATAGGAAAAAATAAACAGAGATGCGAAATCACGCGGACGATTGCCATCAATCCCATCTGTGGCTTGGGCATCTCCGGCCGTAAAGCGGCTAACCGCTAATTCCGGATTAGCAAGGCAAAATCCGGCCGGATCATAAAACCCAGCATTAATTTCAGCAGTTTGCTCAGCAAGATTAATCGACTGCACCGTGTTCCAACCCGCTTGGCTAGCCTGATAGCCAGCCAAAGGGCCATCGGTTGGCAAACGATATTGAATAAGCACTTTTTGCCCGGCAAACGTTCCCAACGACCAGCTGCCGTCTTCGGCCGTGATCGTTTCAATCGATTGTCCACGATCATCTTGAGCCAACACAGACACCCCGCCTAGACCGGTCTCATTCTCATCAATCTGTCCATTGAGATTTATGTCGTTCCAAGCTCGCCCTGAAATAGTTTCTTGCGCATGCGCCACACTACTGGCAAACAAAGCAACACTAAAGACGAATAAAATACCGATTTTAGAAATAGAAATGATTCGATTGTTTTTTGTTCTTTCTGTCATTTGAAATAGATTGTGAGAGGAAAAAATATAAAGAGATGCTCAGTTTAACAGGTCTACGGTTATTTGTTGCTAAAAACTCTGTGATAAACGGCTCATATCGACTTTAGCACCCATGAACGATCATGCTAGAATTCTTTTTACGATAAAGGCTATAAAAAAAAGATTATGAAAAGATCAAAAATCGCTTCTGCGAAACGGAACAAATTCTGTCCATGCCACAGCAAAAAAAAGTACAAAGACTGCTGCGAACCTTATCATAAGGGCAGCAACCCACCAACGGCCGAAAAGCTGATGCGCTCGCGCTATGCAGCATACGCGCTCGGGCTAGTCGATTATGTGATTGACACAACAGATCCCGCAGGAAGTAAGTACAAAAAAGTACGCGCCACTTGGACGCAAGAACTTGAGACATTTTGCCAAACAACCCAGTTTTTAGACCTTGAGATTATGAGTGCGGCCGAAAGCATGGTCACCTTTCGAGTCAACTTGGTCCAAAATGGAAAACCGTCTCCATACATAGAACGCTCGATTTTTACCCGGCCGAACGGTCGCTGGCTATATTTCGATGGGATGATGGTGTAAGTAGCAGTTAGCGAATCAGCTCATTCAGCTCTTCTGCACAGACACAAGCCTCTTTCACAAGGTCACCTTTGATCAAATAGCCGTCATATTCGTTGCCTGTCCCAGTCGAAACCCACCCATCCAGCTCAAAAGGAATGGCGCCGTCGGCCGCAATCCAATATCCATTGAAACGACGTGCAAAGTGCATATGGGTCCCATTTGAAAAGCCACCTTCACAAGATGGATGCCCTATACGATCACCCGCTTCGACCTCCGCCCCATTTTCTATCCGACCAGAATTATCCACGTGCCAGTGCACCAGCACCCAGCCAGTTCCAGGATCGCCATCTCCATCCAAATCAAGCAGCACACCCCCAAAATCACTGTACACAATTGTCCCAGCCGCAGCCGCAACAATCCACGCTTCGGAAACATAGCAGCCACGTTTTTCTTTATCTGGGCCAAAATCAAGGGCGGCCCATGATGAGCCACCAGCCCAGCCGCCGTGCGGACCGCCGGTGAAATACCACGGCACATCTCGCTCCCAAGGCAAGGTGAGAGGTGGCTGTTCTAATCCCACCTCAATCAACGGCTCTTCATAAGCGAGACCAAACGGATTGCCGAACATATCTTCATAAGTGACGTAAAAACCATCTGGGCCAGCTTCATTTTCCCACCGGCGTGGAATCGCATTTGTATGTCCGGCCAGCCAAAACTGCACACCAGAGGTCCCATCATTGATCTCAGGATGAATCACTAAGCGGGTCTGATCTTCAAATTCAATGGTGCGCAGCCCCCCTTCACTCCGGCCGTAGTAGCCAAAATTAAGTAGATTGGCCGCGATAGAAAGCTGATTGTAGAGCCCTTCTTGCCCCGGCTTCTCAAACCCCATCGGATAAAATTTGCCGGAAAACAAAGGGTCGTCCCGACTGACCCAACTGGTGCGATACTCAACCATTGCCAAAAGCAAACGGGGATTGATACTAAATCGAATAGCGACCAGATCAACAACACCGGCTCCATTTAACGGCCGCCCTTCTACTTGTTCTTGGTACCGTAACAGCGTGCTTTGCGGGTAAAAGCGGCGCAAGAAATCACCAGTCACAAAATCGTCAACCGTCGGTCCATAGACAAGTTCGCTGTCTGGAATGATTTTCCAATCTGGGCCACGGCCGCTAATTTCAACCGGAATAGCCAGCGTATCTCCAGCGGTGATAATGTCTTCATCAGTTAGCGCATTCAGGACTAGAAGCTCTTCAAGTGGTAAACCAAAACGCGTTGCAATCAGAAAAAGAGTGTCCCCAGGCACAATGGTGTAAGAGAGTCGGCCAGAAATATCAGTTTCATAATGGGGTACATCGGGTGTTGGCAAGCCCGAATAAGGTGCAGGAGTCGGCCGTTCGCGTGTTTCTTCCGGGATGGGTGTCGACGTCACAAGGTCAGGCGCAACCACAATATCGGCCGGGTCAATACTTGAAGCGATGACGCGCGTCGGTACAATCGGCCGCATCCCTTCCAATACCGGTAGTGGATCAGCGGTTGCTAAAATAACAGGATCACTTGATCTTGATTGACTACAACCTGTTACAAAAAATATCGCCCACACCGAAAAAACAAAAAGCTTGTAAACTTCCAACTTATTTTGTCGTCTCAACATCGTTATTTTCATCACAATCATTTTAACCCAGACCGGGTGCGGGTAAAATTCGGAAAATCTTAGAATAATCGGGAATCCCATTATTCTTCTCTCTCTTCATTATGTCTAATCCAGAATACGTCCAGCGCATGCGCATCAGATTTAGCAAATTCGGCCCAACTCGCTTTATTAGCCATTTAGATGTGGCCCGCACATGGGAACGAGCGTTGAACCGCGCCAAAATTCCGATGGCCTATAGCCAAGGGTTTAACCGTCGGCCGCGTATGTCTTTCGCCACCGCTACCCCACTGGGCACAACCAGCGACTGCGAATTTGTAGACATTTGGACAAAAGAGTTACTTGACCCGGCCGAAACCGGGGCGATTATCAGTGAAAAGATGGCTCCCGGCATTAAGATCTTAGAAATCAACGAAGTGCCGATTGTAGGCAAAAAGCTCCAAGTCATCACAATCGATTCAACATTTGAAATTACGATTACTGAAGAAGTCGACAGGGACGAGCTAAAACAAAAGGTCGCTGACCTATTGGCGGCCGATGAGATTATTCGTGAGCGGGTTGTCAAGAAAAAGGTCAAAAAGTTTGATCTACGGCCGATGGTTTATGACCTAAAGCTAGATTTATCAGATGATCAGGCAGTCATGCTCATTGCACGTCTCGCCTTAGAACCCTCAAACACCGGCCGGGTAGATCAGGTGATGTTTCACTTAGAGCTCGATCCGTTAGATGCAAGAATTCATCGGAAGCATGTGTCTCTGATCAAAGAAAATTTAGAATCAAAATCCAACTAAGCTATTTTCGCCTGCGACTTATTCATTTTCTTGATTTTCTGAGCCTACTCCCTCCATTTTCCTCAGCAAAACTCATCATATTTTTGAAGAATTATTAAATTTTTTCAATTTTCTATCGATTTTTCGAGAATTCTTCTGAAAATATCAAGAAAATCACTATTTCTTGAAGAAAAGCTGAGATTTTAACAAAAATATTGATTTTTCTTATTGACACATCAATATTTATCTACTAACATCCTTTCAAGATTAATAATATTCACAAAACAGTAAGAAAATTCACTTTGCTAGTAAATTTCTTAAACAAAGCACATGAATCCAGTTATCGGGCAATGCCCCATCTGCCAAGACCAATTACAAGTGACACAGCTCCACTGTGACAGTTGTGATACCACAATTAATGGCCAGTTCTCTCTCGGCCGTTTACACCACCTGTCTCCAGACCAATTAGATTTTGTTGAAACGTTTATCCGCTGTGAAGGCAAAATCAATCGCGTTGAACAAGAGATGGGGCTTTCATATCCGGCCGTGCGTGCGCGCTTAAGTGCGGTTATTTTATCGATGGGGTATGAAGTCGGTGATCCAATTCCTGAGCAACCGATGAGTGACACAGATCGCAAATCGGTGTTGGCCAGAGTGGCGGCCGGTGAAATCACGGCTATCGAAGCAGCTGAGATTCTACGCGGAAATTAAAATGCTAAAAATGGAGGTTGAAATGATTCAAAACCAACATGATTTATTGCACTTGATTGCTGCGGGAACAATAAATGCCCGAGATGGCGTCGAGCTTCTCCAATTATTAAAAGTGCGGTCCAAGGGACAGGCCAAAGCGGCCGGTCTAACTCAACAAACAGCATCGCTCCCAGTCCAGACACAATCGCCACACCACACCCTATCTGGAAAACAAATGCCGTGGCTAACCATCCAAGCCCCCATCCAAAACTTATAGCCCACATCTAACCGAGAACGTCACGAGACGAGCCAACATATCTTTTAAACAGAAAAACGAATCAACTTTAAACAGTGCCACAAACTTGTGCAGCATTCGCTTTTGGCACCCTAAATTTGATCAGATGAGAGCTGGTTAGGCTAAATGAACATTTATTTAACCGGCTACCAAGGAATAAAAAAATGAGTATGAAGCAAAAAATTGAAACAGGTAAATCCCCTTCGCTAAACTTTCTTGAGTGTATGGGCAATCTCAATCTAAAAGGATTGGATGAGCCATCAGCGATGTTAAAAGGGGAGGGCATTGAGGTCAAAGAAAAAGACGCTGTCACGAATATTACGGCCCATTCTGACCTAAAAGCATCGGTCCCGGCCGATTCTATTGTCGATGTGCGCCAAGTTCATGGGGACATGAGTGTCAAAGGGCTAACAACCGATGTTGTTATTGGGCATGTAAATGGCAACCTTTCTGTCAATCATTGCGGTTCATTAAAAGCCGAGGTGGTTTTAGGCGATATGCGGGCGGCAAACTTGACAGGCCCGGCCGTTGTTGAAACTGTCTCAGGCGACATGCGTGCCAGCAATGTGGGCAGCGTATCAGCCCAGAATGTACAAGGTGACTTTTCTGGAAAATCAATCGATGGTGACGTTAAGCTTGATCGAGTGGCGGGTGATGCCAGCCTGCGCAAATGCAAGGGGGATGTTAGCGTTCGGGAGATCATGGGAGATGCCCATGTGCGTAAAATCGATGGGGTGCTGACGCTTGAATCAGTGATGGGTGATCTACATCTAGGTGGCGGGCTTAATCCAGGCAAACATCATGTAAAAGCATATGGAGACGTTCTGGTCCGGTGGCCGATCGAACATCCGGTTCAATTCTTGATCGAGCACGGCGGTGAAATTCACTGCCATTTACCGGTCGAGCAAGACAATACAGAGGATGGTTCCAAAAGCTTTTCAGCCACAATAGGTGATGGGGCAACGATATTAATTATTGAAGCTGGCGGCGATGTTGTGCTTAAACCGTATGGTGAAAACTTTGAATTTGAGCATCCTTTCGACAATGGATTTACGTTTAACGCCGAACTCGACTTAGGTTTAGAAGATTTAGGGGAACGCATTTCAACCCACATTGAAGCGTTAACTGGGAAGTTATCAAGTAAGTTCGGCCCAGAATTCACCAGCAAGTTAGAAGGGAAAATTGAAAAAGCGGTTGAGAAAGCGACCTCGAAGTTAGAAAAAGCACAGTTTAAGGTCTATCGGCCGCATCGGAGTGGATTCACGCCTCAGCCTCCGAAAGCACCAAAGCCGCCTAAAGCGCCAAAAGAAAAAGCGGCAGATGAAGGTGAGCAGCTAAAGATTTTGGAGATGCTCGAAGCAGGCACGATTAATGTTGAAGATGCAGCGACTTTATTGAAAGCACTCGAATAAGCTTTAGACAGGATTTACAAGATAAACAGGATGGTTTTGATCCTGAAAGTCCTGTTTATCCTGTCTAGATATTTGTTTTTATTTATTAATTAATAGCTGGAGCCTACTTACAAAACTCAACGTAAAATTTTACAGTCCCCAAAGGTTTTACTTCATGGTGAACTTGCGGTTCGATGACACCCACAAGCTCGGCCGACAGCACAACTTCCTCAAGGTCTGGCTCTAAAATTCGATAGAGCAGTTCCCCTTCAAGCACAACGATTTTGGCCCATACACCGTCTTTGGTAGTGTGGGCCGCCAGCAATCCGGCCGGAACCGATGTTTCGGTAAAAGTTGGTGTCTGCTGATATGGGGAGACTGTTTTCGGAAGTGAGTTCATCAGGATCCAAAGCCGATGCTAGCAGGAAACATCTTCGCCCGCCCGCCAAAGTTCAAGCGTTTTTCCGATAAACTCATCGAGCCGAGTATCGCTAATTGCGAGCGTTTTTTTGAAACGCAGACACCCTTTGCCACAGTTGATTCCTTCTAACAGTTCGCCGGTTGGATCGATTTTGGCGGTGTCCCCAACGTAAAAGCTGACGTAGTTTTTCTGAGCGTTTAGATGAAAGACGATGTTATCTTCTTCACCATAGCTGAGCATTTTGTAGTTAATCCCTTCAGTAATATCGGGCGCTTTGCTTTTGATAATACCGCGAATTTCTTCGAGTTTGACCCGCCGCCAATCGTCTTCGAGGGCGGACATGTATTCGGCCGGGGTTTTTACTTCATATTGCATTTCATTTTCTCCTTAAAACGCTGATTTAGCCGGAAAATCACTTGTTTCCAGCCCCATCATCTTCGCTAACGTCGGGGCGATCTGATTTGCATCGACCGTCTTTACACTCCCACTTGGCACACTTGGCCCAGCCATGATGCACATCCGGTCATCGAGCGAGCTACCCGGCCGGAAGCCGTGGGTCGCAATCGCTCCGGGGGCGCCTGTTGGTTCGGTGCGCTCACGGCCGTACAGCCCTTCAAAGCTATGCTTTTCTGGAGCCATCAGCAAATGTAGTTCACCCCGCATTTCGACCGGGAACATCGTGTTTGGCCCCGCTTCAACCCCAAACGGAGCGACAGCCTCTAAAATCTTAGCGAACTCAGATTCAGTTGCATGCACGACGGCCATCGCCCCTTCACCCGAATAGACGATATCGGGCACAATGTTTTCCAGGTGAATAGCCGTCTCGATGGGGCCAAACCCATGATCTCCCATGACAGCGATATTCCACTGGTCTGCGACATCTGCATCTTCCAGCCGCTGCATAATTTTGCCCACCGCCATATCCGCCTCAATCAACGTCCAGTCTGACCAGGCACTGTTGGTACCGGTGCCGTGTACCACATGGTCGGGGATGCAAAATTCGGCCCAAATCAGATCGGGTGATTCATCAAGAGGGGCGGCAGCCATCACGCCGACCCAATCACAAATGATTTGATCGCACATCAACATCCATGGTTCATAGAATCCTTCCATCTGGGCGGGATAGTCGGTGAGCAAGCCGTACTTGGCGCATTGATCTAAAAACTGTTGCGTCGGCGGCGTATCAACGACACGTTGCCACGGATGATCGGCCGGGACCGGCTCTGGGTCTCTGGCTCGATTGATCGCCCAGCCGTCAACCCAGTTGGGGGGAATCATCAGGTCGCACTCTTCCGGCCGGATCATGCCTGCGCCGATGCAGGCGGTTTTGCGCCCTTCGGCCTGGGCGCGAGCAAACATCGTCGGCATGCGTACATCATCTGGGGTGGCGTAACGAAACTTGTTCGCGGCCGAATCCCACACTTTGTTGCCGTACACACCACTCTGGTCGGCCGTGTGGCCGGTCAGCATCGACACCCGCCCTGCTAACGAGACACCCAGCTGCTCAGCATGCAGCCGCTCGATGCGGAAACCTCGTTTTTCTAGCTGCATCAGATGGGGCAGTTGGGTGCGAATTCGGGAGTAATGGTCGGCCGATATGCCATCGACCATAAGGACAATTAGTTTTTGGGTCATTGTTTAATACCTAGTGTATGGGCAAGATCAATCATACAAATTTACATTTTCTAATTCTTTAGTTCGTCTCGCCACAAATGCATTTAATTCTTCAGAAATCGCTTCATCGAGCGCAGGTTTTTCATACGCCTTCAGCCACTTTTTCCACGTCTTATTCGCCCGCACTGCCGTGTCTTCCGCACCCTCCTCTTTCCAGCCGTCAAAAGTCTGCCGATCCGCCAGCTCAGACTGGTAGAACGCCTCGCGATACCTTGCCTGCGTGTGTGGCGTCCCAAAGTGATGTCCGCCTGGCCCCACTTGAGCGATCATGTCTAAGGCTAAATTTTCGGCCGTGATCTCAAATCCTTCTAAAAACTTGTGGAACATCGCCAGATTTTCGACATCGATCACAAATTTTTCAAACGAGGCGGTTAGCCCACCCTCCATCCATCCGGCCGAATGCATCATCAGATGGGTGTTGGCGAGCACACACGGCCACATGTTCCACGTCGATTCATACGCCGCTTGCGCATCTGGCGCATTAGAGTTGGTCAGTCCGCCACTGCCTCGATAGGGTAAATTGTAGTACCTGGCCAATTGCCCGCCGACGAGCAACGCCCACGCCCCTTCCGGTGTGCCAAAGGCGGGGCTACCGCTTTTGAGGTCAGCGTTGGTGGTAAAGCCGCCGTAGATGACTGGAGCACCTGGCCGGACCAGCTGGGTCAGCACGATCCCGGCCAACGCCTCGGCGTTTTGCTGAGCAAATGCGGCCGCCATCGTGACCGGACTCATCGCCCCGGCCAAAATAAACGGCGTGATAAACGTAATCTGCCCGGCCCGAGCGTAGGTGATCAGCCCGCCCAGCATTCGGTCGTCAAAGGTCAGTGGGCTGTTGACGTTGATCACATCTCCCATGACCGGGTCGGGGCCGTTAAGAACCTTATCGCCAAATAAAATGCGGGTCATTTCAAGATTATCGGCCGAAATCACTCGGCCGTGCGCCGCTTCGCTAATAATTTTATCGGTCAGGTGGATGCCTTTGTTCAAGCGCACCAAATGGCGCAAACTGACCGGCACATCGTGGGCTGCGACCTGTTCCCACGGGCCAAAGTGGAGCAACGGGCAAACTTGGGTCAGCTTGAGCAGATTCTCAAAATCTTCGAGCATGCCGGGTCGGCGCCCTCTGTCTAAATCGCTGGCGTAGACCATGCCGCCGCAAGGGGCAAAGGTCAGATGGCGGCCGCCAATGACCACGTCGTGCGCGGGGTTTCTGGCCCGCCATGTGAAGCTAGACGGTGCCGTTTGCAACGCTTGGTCAACCAAGCCACGATCGATATACACATGCTGATTGGGGCGGTCTACTTTGGCTCCGGCTGCTTCCCAGATGTCGAGCGCTTCGTCATCTAAAAACTTAAGCCCAATCGTTTCAAGGATAGTCATCGATGCTTCATGCAATTGGTTTATTTGGTCGGCCGATAAAATTTCATACGGGGACCAGTTGTTGACGGGCTGTTTAAATGGCTGGGCCAAAATGCCACTTGATGGGCGTGCGGAGCGGGTTCGTTTTTTGCGTCGAGACATAGATGGTAATTGTCACATTCAACACAAGAACGCACAAGTAGGGGCGGACGTCTTAGCTTCGCATGGACGGGGTCGGAACCACCTCATCTCTTCGGAGCGACGTTGAAACCGACCCCGTCCGCCCCTACCCGATTTTGGCCGATTGGATCATTCGCCTGCTATAATCGCCCCATGGCAGAAATTCTTCTAAACCTCGACAAAATCGGCTTTCAATACACGACTCGCTTGCTGTTTAATGAACTTAGTTTTGAAGTTCAAGACGGGCAGCGGATCGGTTTTGTCGGCCTGAATGGAACCGGCAAATCAACGCTGATGAAAATCATGGCGGGGGAGCTTCAAGCCGATACCGGAAACATATTTAAGACCTCGAAACTAACGATGGGGCGACTTGAGCAAGAACCTGAACTCGACAGCGGCCGGACGTTGCTTGAGGAAGCGATGACTGCCCGACCGGAAATCTCTGACTTGGAAGATGAGATGCGTGCACTTGAACAGCAAATGGCTGACCCAGACGTCTACGAAGATGAGGACAAGTTAGCTCAGGTAATGGGTGCGTATGAACGCATGACCGAAAAGTTTGATCAGATGGGTGGTGCCCGCTATACCAATTCAGTTGAGGCCGCTTTGCTGGCGGTTGGCTTGGGTGAAGAACATTGGCACAAACCGGCCGACGTGTTGAGCGGTGGGCAAAAGAAATTAGTTTTACTGGCAAAGCTAATCGTGCAAAAACCCCGCCTATTGCTGCTCGACGAGCCAGACAACCATTTAGATGTTCCGGCCAAGCGTGATCTTGAAAAGCTGCTGGTGAAATATCCTGGAGCGGTCGTCATGATTTCCCATGATCGTTATCTGCTCGACGAAACGGTGACCCACATCGCAGAGCTTGAGAATGGCAAGATCGAGATGTACAAAGGGAACTACACCGAATATGCGGCCGAACGTGAGCACCGCCGTCTCAAACAGATGCAGGCATTTGCTGCCCAGCAAAAAGAGATCACCGCTTTAGAAGAGGCGCTCAAACGGTTTGAGCTGTGGGCCAAACAGTATGACGACGAGCGATTCGCCCGTAAAGCGCGCCATCGTAAAAAGATGCTTGATCGGATGGATCGGGTCGACAAAGTGGTCGATGCACGGGACATGGGGCTTGATTTGGGCGGCTACCGTGGTAGTAAAAAAGCGATTCAACTGATTGAGCTTGGCATGGAGCTGCCCAACGGCCGGACCTTATGGCTTGATCTCGACACCACCATTTACCACGGCGAACGGGTCGGCGTGGTTGGCCCCAACGGAGTCGGTAAATCGATGTTGTTCAAAACGATCCGTTTTGGGGAAGAAGACGGCTTTTTGCCGGGATTTCAAAAAGTAGGCCAAGTAAAAGTTGGCCCCAGCACAAAGATCGGCTACTACGCTCAGGAACAAGAAACGCTCAACTACGACAACACGATGATCCAAGAACTACGCGCCACCGCTCCGATCAGCGAAGATTTGGCGGTTTCGATTTTGCACAACTATTTGTTTAGTTATGAGCAAGCTCGCAGTCAGATCAAAACACTCAGCGGTGGTGAAAAGAGCCGTTTGCAACTGGCGAAGCTGGTCTTGGGCAAGCCCAATCTGCTCATGCTTGATGAGCCGACCAACAATTTAGATATCGGCTCAATCGAAGTGCTTGAGCAGGCGATTGCTGAGTTTATCGGCACAGTGGTCGTTATTTCGCACGATCGCTACTTTCTTGACCGGGTGGTCGACCGCACCATCGAAATTCGTGAGGGTGAACTCACGGAGTATGCGGGTGGATACACTGAATATTTAGAGGCATCTGGCTATGCAGATGTCTAGTCGTAGGGGTCGACGGGGTCGGGTTCAACTTTGCTCCGAAGAGATGAGATGGTTCCGACCCCGTCGCCCCTTACCTGAAACAACATGAAAAAAAACTATAAAGTAATCGTTATCGGTTTGGGTGCACTTGGCAGTGCGGCAACCTACTGGCTTTCGCGAAAAATCGGTGGGGATGTGTTGGGGATCGAGCAGTTTGAAATCGGCCATGTCAATGGCGGCTCACAGGATCATTCCCGCATTATCCGGCTGTCGTACCATACGCCGGGCTACGTTGAGCTAGCGAAAAGTGCCTATGCGGCTTGGCATGAGCTCGAGGCAGACGCCGATGAAAAGTTGGTCATTAAAACGGGTGGGATTGATTTAAGTCCGGCCAATGCATTGATCCCCATCGAAGATTACACAACCAGCATGGATGCATGCGGCGTGCCGTATGAGATGCTTGACGCCAAAGAGACGATGTATCGCTGGCCACAATGGAAGCTAACCGATGATGTTCGTGCACTTTATCAGGCGGAAGGTGGCATTGCCCCGGCCGCCAAAATGATGGCAGCTCATCTACGCATGGCACGCACACATGGAGCGCATTTGGTCGATAACGCACCAGTGACGGCCGTCAACCCGATTGGTGATGAGATTGAAATTCATGCGGGTGGGGAAGTTTATCGCTGCGAGCAGTTGGTGATCGCCTCAGGTGCGTGGTCGAATAATTTGCTCAGCAACTTTGGCGAGAAGGTTAACCTGACGGTGACGAAGGAGCAGGTGATCTACTATGACAGCCCACAGATGGCCGACTTTATGCCGGACCGTTTCCCGATCTGGATTTGGATGGATGAGCCTTGCTATTATGGATTTCCGGTCTTTGGTGAGAACGGACCAAAAGCGAGTCAAGATGCAGGTGGCCGTGAAACGGCGGCCGAAACACGGACGTTTGAACCGGATGTTGAAATGCTGGAGCGTATCGACAATTTTATGCAGCGTTATTTGCCAACCGCCTACGGCCGGAAAATTTTAACCAAAACTTGCCTGTACAC
>JBGCDP010000119.1:0-3108 GCA_045105475.1 Anaerolineae bacterium | reverse complement strand
TGATGTGCATACGACCGCTTTTAGAAATTTAGACAGAGATGTTGATACGCCCCAAGAACGCTTGCAGTCGATGATTAACTTTTTTCAAGGATACATAGTCGATCAGAAATTCTGCATGTGTGGAATGTTGGCGGCCGAATTTGAATCGGTAAGTCCAGCTGTTAAGAATAGTCTCAATAAGTATTTTAGAGATTTTCAGGCGTGGCTTGCAGCGCAGTTTAAGGCGATGGGCTATGCAGATGCTCAAAATACCGCTCTCCGCTTCGTTAGCACTTTAGAGGGCTCGCTTTTACTAGCCAGACTCCAAGATGACCCCAAGATTGTTAATCAAGCTCTGCAATCGTTTACGATGGCTTGATACGCTACATTGGCTACCTATTGTTGCGTAAATAATTGAATAATAAATAGAAAAGACTTTTTTTGCCTTTTTAACCTATGCATATGTAGATAGGCAAGTGGCAGATAAAGGTTAACGATCTTCAAGCATTGTCAGGAATTAGAAATCGTTACCTTCATTTTGATAGTAATTAATAAGGAAAATTAGATTATGTTAAATCAAAAAACTGTAGAGACACTAATTGATGAAGCGAATAGCTTCACAGAGTATGGCGCTATTGTAGAGGCACTTAAACCTTATATCGACAGTGCGAAGACTGGCGATGGGGGTGTGATCCGGACGGCATTTTATGACCATGCACATATCGTGGGATCATTGGATGGCACATTTTATGATATGGATGTTGATGCTTTTGCAGGTGCTGTTCAGGAGGGTGGTGCTTCTGAAGAAGTAGAGCATCACATCGCCTGGATCAATATTTCAGGCCCTGCAGCGGCCGCAAGAGTAGAATTTTCAAATTGGCTAGGCACACGATTTACAGACTTCTTTGTCCTTTATAAGCAGGACGGTCAGTGGAAAATAAGTGGGAAGGTCTACGACTCGCATTCGAAAAACTAACCTACTATAGAGGAGAGAAAGGTTGGTAACCGGCAACATGCTTAATCGCATATTGCCGGTTGCCATTATCGGGTTTACTCGCCTTTGATACTCGATTCAGTTTTTGATTTAAAGGGGTAAATAATGATTGAACAGAATACAAATTGGGAATATTGCCAGATCGATTATAAGGTCTGGTCACGGGCAAGTTTAAATCGTGCCGATTTTAATCCTAAAAAGCTGTTTTGGCTGCAGTTTCATGCCCAAGCTACAGATTCGAGCGGCCGCTATATTGCTGCTCGCTCAGAGAAGTTTCCGCATCTTGGAGCTGCATGGGCACCGGCAAAAAGCAATCTGGACCACCATGCAGCATTGGCTGAATTTATTGATGTATTAAAAGCGGATGATTGGGAACCGCTGACAGACAAAGGAGGCGAATGGTGGCAAAAGAAATTGCGCCGATCGCTTAATTCAGTCAAACGTAAACGATCGTTTTTGCAACAAGCCAAAGATTTTTTTCAATAAGGTCTTTTTAGAATTCTCTCTAAAAGGTTCAAATGAGAGTGTCTACATTTGAACCAACTGTGGCGACCAGAGTCGCTTAGCCAGTTGCAAGCAAGCTGGAAGGAATTTTTTATGCCGTTCACCAATATTTCCCTCAAGAAGGGTAAGCCACTTGAATATCGCCGAACACTGATGGAACAGGTTTATCTTTCGATGCGCGAAACTATTGCCATTCCTGAGAATGATCGCTTCGCGACAATAACAGAGCTTGAAATCGGTAATTTCAACAGCAGTGGGGATTATGCCGGTATCGGGCGGACTGACGAGGTTGTGTTCATACAGATAACATTGAATGCCGGTCGAACAATCGAACAGAAGAAGTCCCTCTATGCAGAGATTGCGAAACGGCTCAAGGCGGATCCTGGTGTTCGGCCTGAAGATATTGTTATTAGCCTGCTTGAAGTTGCGAGCGAAGACTGGTCGCTGGGCAATGGTGTCGCACAGTACGCTTAGTATTCTTGAATTGGCTAATGGCTCAACCCGCTATTGTTTTTAATTGTGAGTGAGAAAGTTAGAAGCGCAGAATTGATTGTCCCGCTAAAATCAGCAAAATTTTTTTAGCAAGGAATAACCATGAGCGACTCACACCGATTTATCACAAACACGATTCACGCAGGGGAATCAAAAACGGCATCTGCAACACCGATCCATTTGGGCGCGACAACAGACGCACGCTATTTGCGCATGGGGAATCCAACCCTCGATGCGTTTGAAGAAAAAGTACGCTCACTTGAAGATGGGCTGACTGCGATTTCAACTGCAAGTGGCATGGCGGCCGTCAGTCAAACGCTTCTGGCCTTACTCCGGCCGGGAGATCGATTGGTTTGCAACGACACCGTTTACTATTGGTCAACAGAGCTCATTCGGGTCACGCTACCTCAATTTGGCATTGAAGTTGTCCCAGTAGATTTTACAGATTTAGATGCCCTAGAAGCTGCACTACAAACTAAAACAAAAGTTGTTTACTTTGAACCGCTCGTGAATCCAACCTGCAAAATTGCCGATGCACTGGGTGTAATTGAACGTGGCAAAGCGGCCGGGGCTACTGTCGTCATCGACAACACATTCTTGTCACCTGCATTGCTCAACCCGTTAGCCCACGGAGCCGATGTGGTTTTGCATAGTGCGACTAAGTTTTTGAGCGGGCATGGGGATGCTTTAGCCGGTATTGTGATTACAAAAGATGAAGAGCTGGGTGCAAAGATTATTAGGTCACGCAGTACGTTCGGCGGAATTCTTAGCCCTCTCAATGGCTATTTGTTGCTACGTGGTATCAAAACTCTTTCAATGCGCATGGACCGACATTGTATGAACGCGCAATCGGTAGCTGAATTTTTAGACGCATCGCCAAATGTATTGAGTGTTCAATATCCTGGCTTGCCATCGGCCCAGGGGCATGAAATTGCAAAAGCGCAATGGCGTGGTTTTGGAGCGATGCTCAACTTCGAGTTTGTCGACGCGGCCGCCTATGACCGCTTTTTCAAACGAATTGAGCTGATCAAGCCGTGGGTTAGTTTAGGTGATGCTGGAACACTAGCTGTAGGCGGTCCTAATTTTGGTGGTGAAAAATCTGTTCGTATGGCAGTTGGGTTAGAAGATTTAGCCGACAT
>JBGCDP010000118.1:0-3607 GCA_045105475.1 Anaerolineae bacterium | reverse complement strand
CTTGAATGAAGCGGAGTCGGGCCGATTTGGAAATGCGGCCGCATACAGCACCGTGCTAATTATTATCGTTTTAATCGCGATCGGCATTATGCAATTGACCGTTGGCTCAACGACTGGAGCAGAGCGGAGTTAATTTAAAATGAACACACTTACTAAACAAGAAGAACCAAATAATATGCTGATCCACAATACAGCAAAACCTGAAACTGAAACGGTCACCCTTGAGCTACGAAATCTGGCCAAAGTGTTTAACTCTGGTGGAGATGAACATTTGGCGGTCGATCATATTAATCTGGAAGTAAAGCAGGGAGAATTTATCACGATTCTTGGCCCATCTGGCTGTGGCAAAACGACCACCCTACGTTTAGTTGCAGGCTTTGAAAATGCAACATCGGGTGATATTTTGCTTGATGGGCAGGTGATTAATCATATTCCGGCCAACCAACGGCCGATGACGATGGTGTTTCAGAGCTATGCGCTTTTCCCCCATATGTCAGTATTTGAAAATATCGCATACGGATTGCGCATCAACAAGCTTTCTCAGCAGCAAATTGATGAAAAGATTGAGATTGTGGTCAACCTGATGAATTTGGTTGGATTAGATGATCGCATGCCCCATCAGCTCTCGGGCGGTCAACAACAGCGTGTTGCTTTGGCCCGCGCTTTGGTGATGGAACCCCGTCTCTTGCTGTTTGATGAGCCGTTGTCTAATTTGGATGCGAAACTACGCATTCATATGCGGACTGAAATCCGCCGTTTGCAACAACGGCTGGGGATCACGAGTTTGTATGTGACCCATGACCAAGCTGAAGCGATGGGGCTGTCGGACCGAATTGTGGTGATGAATAATGGGAAGATTGAGCAGGTTGGCTCGCCGCCGGAAATCTATCTCAAACCGGCCTCAGCGTTTGTGGCGGACTTTATCGGCCGATCAAATTTCATCAAATGTACTGTACTGGAGTTTGGGCAAGATATGGTGACGCTTGATTTCTTTGGGCAAACGGTCAATCTGCCAGCCAATGGCAACACATTTAAGCGAGGGAATACGGCTCTGATAATTATCCGGCCGGAGTCGGTTCGTCTAAACGGCGATGACGATGCGATGTTAAGCATACTGGGCAGTGTGAAACATTCTGAATATTTGGGGACGTATGTTGAGTATGAGGTTGAACTGGAGCGAGGACACTTTATATCGATCACAGATTGGAATCCGCTTTCTTCCCTGTATATGGAAGGGGACGGTGTAAGGGTTTATTTCCCGCCGGAAGCTCTGTATGTTTTGTCGGAATAGGGATTTCATTTTCAGAAGCTAGATTTTAGGCTCGCCAATCGGCGGGCCTTTTTTGTTGCCCCGTTTAACCAGTCAAGTAAACTTTGGTGATGGAAAAAATCTCACAAAAACCGATCATTATCGCCGGAGCTGGCCCTGGCGGGCTGACGTTGGCCCTGTTGCTTCATCAACGAGGATTACCCGTTCAGGTTTACGAATCGGTTAAAGAGCCGAAACCGCTGGGCGTGGGTATTAATCTGTTGCCCCATTCGGTGCGGGTGTTGCATGATTTAGATTTGCTCGACACGCTCAAAGAGACGGGGGTGCAAACCGGCACGCTCTTTTTCTGCAACAAGTTTGGGCAAAAAATTAAAGCGGAGCCACGCGGGGTAGATGCGGGATATAAATATCCGCAAATTTCGATCCATCGGGGCTTTTTTCAGATGTTGCTCTATCGGGAGGCGGTACGTCGATTGGGGGCAGATGCGGTCACGACCGGCCATGCGTTGGAAAGCTGGGAAGACACGGCCGATGGCGTCAGTGTCACGCTGCGGCGGTCTGATGGAAGCAGTGTGCAAGCTGAGGGGAGCTGTTTAATTGCGGCCGATGGGATCAAATCGACCGCACGGAAACTGCTTGTCCCAGACGAAGGGGACCCTTTGTATTCAGGCTATTTACTGTGGCGCTTTACCACGCGTGAAAAGGCGTTTCTCGACGGCCGGACGATGGTCATGGCCGGACACTATTCGCAAAAGCTCGTATGCTACCCGATCACTGATCCTGATGAAAATGGGGAGTCGCTGATGAATTGGATCGCTGAGCTAAAAGTGCCAGATTGGCAACAGCTTGATCAAAACTGGGTCAACGAAGTCGATCAATCAGTCTTCTGCGAGCCGTTTATGTCGTGGGACTTTGGCTGGCTCGATTTCCCGGCCGCGATCAAGCGAGCAGACAAGTTTTACCAATACCCGATGACTGACCGTGATCCGCTCCCCCGCTGGACGCATGGGAATATGACCCTGATGGGGGATGCCGCTCACCCGATGTACCCGATCGGCTCAAACGGAGCGTCGCAGGCGATTTTAGATGCGGAATGTTTGGCCGATGAGCTGGCTTCCGGCAAGGAGCTTGCAGAAGCGTTGCAGGCATATGAAGCGATTCGCAGACCGGCAACGTCAAAGATCGTACACGCTAATCGGAAAGCAGGGCCAGACATTATTTTGCAAATTGTCGAAGACCGCGCGCCGGATGGGTTTGAGCATGTTGATGATGTGATTTCAAAGGTGGAGTTGGATGAGATTTCGTCACGCTACAAAAAGACGGCCGGATTTGATTTGAAGCAGGTGAATAAGTAGTTTGTTGGTGGGATGGATGGATGGTTGGTTAGCAAGCTAGTTCTGCCTCTGAACCAGCGTTTGACCAATCCACAATCAAACTAACTAACCCACAAACTTAATCTGGAGGATTATGATTGAACTCAAACATTTTTGTGACCTATTTGTCGAGCTGTCTCCCATCCACGAATTGGGCATGGGGCGCAACGGCAAACGGCGTATTATCCCGATTGTTGGCGGCACGGTCGTTGGGGAGCGGGTGAACGGTAAAATCTTGAACGTAGGGGCCGACTGGCAGACGATTTTGGCCGACGGCACGGCCGAGCTAGTGGCTCGCTATGCGTTTGAAACAGATGACGGGGCGATTATCGAGATCGATAACTTCGGCTTTCGGCATGGGCCGCCGGAGGTGCTGGCGGCAGTGGCACGGGGGGAAGAAGTTGATCCGGCCGACTATTATATGCGGACGCAAGCACGCTTGGAAACGGGTGATGTACGGTATGCATGGGTGAATAATAAGCTGTTTGTGGGGACGGGCGGCCGGCAGAAGGACAGTGTCAAAATTTCACTGTTTGAGATTTGCTAGTGCGACGGTTTTAACTGGTACCTTATGAAGGTGGGCCATTTTTATTTCCCCATGTAGAATGAAGCCTACACTAGACCCTTCCGGCCTAGTGATTCAAGCTATCGCCTATTGCAAAACAATGACCTCACTGGTCTATTGAACTTAAAGGACAATTCAAATGGAAGCATTATCTGGATTAGACGCATCGTTTTTATACTTAGAAACACCGCGAGCTCATATGCATGTGGGTGGTTTAGCCGTCATTGAGGGGTCGCTTAAGTTTGAAGAATTTCGCTCCCGTATACTCTCCCGCATCCATCATATCCCGAAATTGCGCCAACGTTTAGTTGAAGTGCCGATGAGCATCGACTATCCATATTGGGTTGATGACGCCAATTTTAATATCGATAACCATCTAATCCATGTGCGTTTGCCGGA
>JBGCDP010000117.1:0-18801 GCA_045105475.1 Anaerolineae bacterium | reverse complement strand
TGCCAATCTCGACATCGATCAGGTCAGCCTGTTGTTGATAATCCAGTGCCTTTTCATGCTGGCCGAGGTTGCGGTACGCATTCCCAAGGTTCCCCAGATCAGCCCCTTCCCCACGCCGATCTCCGATTTCCCTAGATATTTCAAGCGCAGGTTCATACTGTACAATCGCCTCTTCCACACGGCCGAGGTCGCTGTACGCCAACCCAAGGTTCCCCAGCTGATTCCCTTCCCCACGCCGATCTCCAATTTCTCGCTGAATCACCAGCGCAGCCTCATACTGCTCTATCTCCCCTTCCACACGGCCGAGGTCGCTGTACGCCAACCCAAGGTTCCCCAGATGATTCCCTTCCCCACGCCGATCTCCGATTTCCCTAGATATTTCAAGCGCAGCTTCATACTGCTCTATCGCTTCCTCCACACGGCCGAGGTTGCTGTACGCCAACCCAAGGTTCCCCAGATGAGCCCCTTCACTCCGCTGGTCTTCTAAGTCTCTAGAAATCAAAAGCCCTTGCTCAAAATAGCCAATAGATTTTTCGACTTGACCAATAGCCATAAAAACAAGACCCAAATTAATCAAATGCTGATTCTCGTTTGAGCGGTCTTCCATCTGCTGGCAAACTCGTATTCCAGTCTCAAGCGCAATGATATTTTCTGTAAAATGCCCTTGCAAAGCCAAATAACCACCGCCCGGTCCCAACGCCCAGACCAGCTTATTAGCAGCCTCCCACAACTCCTTTTGCTCCAGCCGCGCCAACACCCCCAGCGCATGGCCGCGCAACGCATCACAGTTGTCAAACGCGGGCGGGGTCGCTTTCTGCCAAACACGGTAATTTTCATTCAGCCAACGCCAAACGGTGTCCAGCATCTCAGTCCCATCACGCTTGTCTGAAAAATGCTGGTCCCGTGCATAACCGTGTACCAGCGCATGGGTGCAAGCCAGTTGCCCTTTATCCCAGCTCACCAGCCCGTAGCGGGCCATCTCTCGCAGGTGAATGTCTAACGCTCGTTTTTCAACGGCTAAAATCGATTCAACCGCCCAAACTGGCAAGGGCAAGTAGGCCATCTGCCCCAACAGCAGCAAAATCTCTTTCCCCCAGCCGTCAATCCGCTCAGCACTTTTGCTAACCATCCGGTACATGCTGTCACGCCGGGTTTCCCCTTGGTCTAACGCCTCAATCGGGGCTTCTTGTAGCCAGGTCAGGTACTCTTTAGGGTCCTCACCACGCTCGCGCAAATAGTTTCCAGCAATATCTACGCCCAGCGGTAAATGATCAACATAGGTGCAAATCTCCGCCCCAACGTCATTGGGGAATGTTTTGTCGTCAACCAGTTTTTTCAGTAGCAGCAGGGCCTCGTCTGGTTGTAACCGATCTAAACGGCGGTGCAGCCCCAGTCGCCCTTGGCTAGCTGCCCTCGTTGAAACAAGCACACCACACTGCCCCAATACATCAACCACTCGGCGCAAGCCGTCCGTTTCTTTTACATCTTCACAGCCGTCTAAAATGACCAAAGCCCGTTTACCCCCCATCGTCTGGCGGGCCAGCTGTTCCACATCGCCCTTGGTTTCGTGGCCGTAGGCGGTAATCAGCGTTTCAAACGCCAGAGCGATTTGCGGCCGGCCGTAAAAGGTATGGAAAATAATCCCATCGGGGAAAAGGTCATAAAGGCTACCGCCACCCCCAGCATCTGGAGCGGCGGCTAATCGATTGACCGCTTCAATCGTTAGCGTCGTTTTCCCCATCCCGCCCGGGCCGGAAATGACAAGGGTTTCCGCAGGTTTTAGATTTTGGGCGATCCAGTTAAGGGGTTGTTGTCGGCCGGTGAAATGGTTGGTTGTGCGGCGAGGAAGTTGGTTGGGGACGTTTTTCGGGGTGCCATCCGCATTTTGATAAACAATATAGTCGCCAGCGACGTTGTATTGCGGACCGTGAATCGAGTCCCGGCCGGTGAAATTTTCACCGACATCAACATTCCCCTGTATGCCCGTTCCCCCATCTGTGTTTATGTTGGTTGTGCTGTTTGGTTTGTTGGCTGTTGGTTCCATCTGGCAATTATCGGCAATGCGGCCGGTTTTGGCAATATCGTGTGGTCGTCACATGTAGGGGCTAGATACGCCCAAACCCTCTGACTCCTGCCTATATCTAACAGGCGGATCTCGCCCGACAGCTTGGCAAATCTCACACCCAACCGCCAAACCTCATAGATTCGCTTTGCCAAGAGCATCAACGCCAACGGGTGAGATCCCCTAACTTGATTGCTGGTGAACCATTTGCAATCAAACCGGTATCTCACCCCTACAGATTTTCTTGTTTACCCTCGCTGTTCAATCAGCTTCTCCAGCCGATCCACATACCCCGCCAGCGTGCGGAACGCCGTTTCAACCGGCTCCGGCTGCGTCATATCAACCCCCGCAATCGCCAACGCCTCCATCGGATACACCGACCCGCCCGCCTTCAAGAAGTTCAAGAAATCATCGGCCGCCCCCGGCGTGCCAGACAAAATCCGGTCAGCCAACGCATGTGCCCCAGCGATCCCCGTCGCATACTGGTACACATAAAAGCGTGAGTACAAATGGGTATGGAACTGCGCCCACGTAATCCCGATCCGATCCCGGTCAATCACAACCTCATCCCCATACCCTTCCGCGTACAGGTCGGCCGTCAAATCGATCAGCACATCGGCCGTCAACGCCTGCCCATTTTCGATCCGCTCATGCATCGCCAGCTCTAAGCGAGCCAACGTCGGCATAATAAAGAAATAGCGGTGGAAATTCGCCATCGCCTCTTCAATGATGGCGATCTGGAATTCCGGATCGTCGTGTTTTTCGAGTAGATCAGCCCGCACCATCGCTTGGTTAAAGTTCGACGCCGTTTCCGCCACAAACATCCCGTAGCGGGCGTAGCTCGACACCTCATTGTTTTCCCACGTCAGGTAGGAATGCATCGAGTGGCCCAACTCATGCGCCAACGTGCTCATCCCAAACAGATCTTCCGTGTAGCTCATCATGATGAACGGCTTGGTTCCCTTTTGCCCTGACGAAAAGGCCCCCATTCGTTTCCCCTGATTCGGAAACACATCGACCCAGCGATTTTCGAGGCAGCCGGTCCGCATTGTATTCACATACTCGCTCCCGAGCGGCAACATCCCTTCTGCGATCATTTGGACCGATTCTTCGTAGGTCACTTTGGGCGGATTCTTCGACAAGCCCGCTTTTAGATCGTATTCGTGCAGTTCGTCTAATCCCAACGCTTTGCGCCGGATGGCCCAGTACCGGTGCCATGTGGGCAGATTGGCTTTGAAGGTATCGATTAGGTTGTGGAAAACCTCGTGTGGAATAAAGCTGCCGGTGAGCGCCATGTCCAATCCGCTTTCATAGCCCCGAATACGGGCTGTCGCCACGTTCCGTTTTATCCCGGCCGACAGTGCGTTTGCCATCGTATTTTTATAGGCGAGATGGGCATCTGCATAGTTTAAGTAGCCGCTTTTGCGCACTTCTCTGTCCTCGTTGGCCAACACCGCCCGGATCGTCCCTTGCGCCACAGCATGTTCAGTCCCATCTGCCCCAACGGCCGGATTGAACTGCAAATCGGCGTTTGCCAGCACCCCGTGCGTCGCCGTCATCGTTGAAAAAACAGAGCTATATGTACCGAGCACTTGCTCGACCTCGGCCGAACGGACGTATGGAGCCTTTTGACGCAAACGATCAAAAAAGTGAGCATAAGGGGTTAAACGGGACTCTTGTTCGATCCAACCCTGCAACGTTTCGGCCGGAATTAATAAAATTTCCGGGTCAGCAAACGCAGTGGCGGCCGACAGTTTGCCGGAAACGCCCAACACTCGATCACGATTTGCCAAAGCAGCAGTGTCGGTGGTATCTGCGTTTGAGGGCAAATATCCCCAGACAAACACTTTTCCGGCCACCGCTGTCAGCCGCTCACCTAACTCTAGGAAGTCTGCCAGCGTACCGGGTGAATCACCCAGCAGCCCTTGATAGGTGGTCGCTTCTTCACACAGAGCCAATGCTTCGTCGATGGCCGCTTTCCATGCGTCTGTATCTGCAAAAATGCTTTCAAGGTCCCACTGATATTGTTTTGCAATTTCGCTACGTGTTTTGAGTTCCATTTTAGCCTTCAGTTGTTGGATGGTAGATATTAGATGTTGGTCGCTCCGATCTACTATCCAACATCTATCATCCAGTATCTATTTATTGAATTCTGTTCACCACATCGACCAACCACTCCCCGTGGCTGCGACTGTACGGGAATCGCGGCCGGCCGTCGAGCAGTTCAATCCCGATCTGACGCACTTCATCCTCGGCCGACGAATGAACCGACACCAGAGAAGCGATTTCATACACCATGTCTTTGTTGTGGCGCAGCGGTGGTACTTGTGCCAATCCGATGACTGCGCGCAGCATCAGCTGAATCGCATGGATTTGATTCGCCAGCTCCAACGCCTGCTGAAATTCGGCCGAAGCTTCAACCGGCCGTTTGTCTTTCAAAAGTGACTCAGCCAATTGGATCATTGCTTGGCAAGCGCCCACTTTAAAGCCTAGCTCATCATAGGTTTCGATTGCGACCAAAAAGTAGCGTTCAGCCCCCAAATAATCACCCGCGTGATGGGCAATCTCACCATGGATTTGATAAAACAGTGCCAACCCCCACGCTTGCCCGACCAAGTCACGCAAAATCGTTTCTGACTGTTCCAGCACTTTTAAGGCTTCATCGTACCGACCCGTCCGGCCGTAAATGGTGCCTAAGTTGTTCAACGTTGATGATTCAAATACCGGATTGGTCCGATTCGCCTCAATCGCTAGGTTTTCTTGCAAGACGGCTAAGGCAGCTTCATGGTTCCCTTGAGTCGAATAGATATTTGCCAAGAAATTGTTCGCCATCGGTATCTCTGAATCATCCCCGATTGCGCGAGAAATTTTAACCGCCGCCGTCAGTGATCGATACGCCTCACGACCTGAATTAAGGCGCATCTGCATCAGCCCCAAACGGTTTAGCAGCCGTACTTGGGTAATTGAATTTGCTGGCACGTTTTCTAAGGCCAGCTCAAACTCAGTTACACCCTCTTGAAAACGGCCGGACATATGGAAATAAAGCATCATCCCATCGGCCGCTTTTTCAATCAGGTCAATCTGCTTCTCAGCTAGAATCCAGTGCCACATTTGGCGCACGTTCTCAAAATCGTCACCCACATCTTTGAGCAGTGCCATATGGTCAAAGCTGCCCATATCTGGGGCGATTTTGACCAAAGCACGATTGTAGTATTCAGCATGGGCTTGGCTGACACGGCGATGTTCGGCCGGATCTGCCAATAGTTTTTCAACCCCATACTGGCGCAAGATTTGATGCAGATCATATCGGTTACGGCCGATGAGTCGCACCAATGATTTGTCGAGCAAACGGCTAAGCGCCATTAAGTCGGCTCCGGCAATTTCGTGGGCAGCCTCGCGTGAAAAACCGCCCCGAAAAATCGCCAACCGATGGAAAATATCGGCATCAACCTTATCTAAAGCCCCTACAGAGTAAGCACATACAGCTCGTAGGCTGCGATGGCGTTCTGGCATATCGGCTCGGGCCGTTTCGAGCAGGTCCATGCCGCTTGAAATTTCGGCCGCGATTTCCGGCACAGAAAGCACCGTTGTCCATGAAGCCGCCAGCTCTAGCGCCAGCGGAAACCCCGCAACCATCTGGCAAATTTTATTAATCGCCTCTTGATCGATTGGAGTCAGCTGGTAGCTAGGATTGGCTCGTTCGACACAGCCTAGAAATAGATCGGCCGCATCTGAGCCGCCACCTCGGCTAGCTCCTTGACTCATCAACCCATCCAACGGATAAAGCTGTTCCCATTGCAGGTTGAGCCGTTCACGTGAGGTGATAAGCACGCTGACCCGTGGGGCTTGGCTCAATAAGTCAGCCACCAGTTCACTACCCGGATCGATCAAAAGCTCAAAATTATCGAGAATTAACAGCAGGTTTTGGGTTTGCAAATACCCTGTAATCTGGCTCCGGGCCGTTTGGCTACCTGAAAGCTGTAGGTCTAAGGCGGTGCATAATACGCCCGGCACTTCATAGATTGAATTGAGCGAAGCCAATGGAACGTAGACGACCCCATCCTGGAAATAGTCGTTCCCTTCTAAGCGTCGGCCGACTTCAGCCACAAGCCGAGTTTTACCAATTCCACCAGGGCCAATGATCGTTACACAGCGACAGTCTTGCCCAATGATTAGCTCGCAGATCGCGTCTAGTTCAACCGTACGCCCTAAAAACGGAGTTGGGGCTAGTGGCAAAGTCGATTTCGGCCGTGATATTTCGCGAACTGGCACCGGCCCTTCAGAAGAGACACGGGTTGCCATCAAATCAGGGAAATAATGATTGATAAGGGGTTGAGGGGAGATATATCCGGCCGCATCGAGAAAGTCAGCCAGCCATTCTTCATCAACATCGCTCCGTTCAGTCATGACCTTGACCAATGCTTCAATCTCTGAGCGTTCTTTCGGAATATGCCCTTTGCGCCAATATTCGATAGGTGATCCCCCATCCCGGCCGATGGCATAGCCGACCTCATCTTGCACAATAGAAATATTTTTATGTTCGCGTAAACGAATTTGGTAGATTGCTTCAGTTAATAGTTGTGCAAAGCGGTCTGCGGATTCGGCCATTTTTTCTCCTGAATTTGTGCGTTGATTTTACTAGGGAAAGGGGAAGTAGCAAGAGGCCTCTTTCCCTAGTAACCAATAATTAACGGACAATTGAAAATTGAGATTGATTTCTCACTCAAGCCAAGTGTAAGAAGCTAAGCTTCCTGCTTTATGAGTGTGTTTTCGATGATTGCACCGCATGGGATAAAATCGGCATCAAAATTTGTGAAACCAACCAACCAAGATATGACTTCAATGCAATCTCAGCTAACTTTCAAACACCTCGCAATGCTTCTGGCGCTCCTTTTGGCGTTATTTGTAACCGCCTGTAACAGCGAGCCAGATCCAACCCCTACAGCAGAACAGACAAATACGGCGACCAGTAGCAGCGAAGAGGTGGAAGCAGTTGCTGCCATCCAGCCTGAACCAACCGCTACACCGATTCGATTTCCACAAACGGCCGAAGAAATAGACTTTATCACCGTTGCGATTGATGCACCGTCTCGCAATCGAGACTTTGCCATGATCGATGAATTCGGCCGGGTACAGGGCTTTGACCCTGACTTAATGGCTGATATTGCGGCCCAAACCGGGTTTGATGTTGAGTTCGTTGTCACTAATTTTGATGGAATGTTAGACAGTGTGGCGCAGGGAGAATTCGATGCAGCCATCTCCGAAATCATTATTCCAGCTGAAGCACCGGCCGGGATCGCTTTCACCAGCCCTTATTTAAGCGTGGGGCAGGTGCTGGTTGTGCGGGCCAACAATGCGGAAGTAAACAGTCCAGCCGATCTTGAACCAACATCTAAAATCGGGGTTGAGATGGCTTCGGCCGGTCAACAAACCGCCCGAGACGTCATCGGCATTAGCGAGGATCGAGTCATGGTTTTCGACTCAACACCGGCCGCCTTGCAAGGGCTTATCGATCGGGAAGTTGAAGGGGTCATCATCGATAGTGATGATGCGACTCAGTACGTCAACAACTACTATCAGCAGCTACGAATTGCAGGTAGCGAAGGGGGCGGTGGCTGGCTCGCTACCCGCCAATACGGAATCGCCGTAGCGGCCGAAAATCAAGTGCTACTTGAGACGCTCAATCAGTCGATTAATCAGGCACGCTCAGATGGCACAGTTGAAAGACTGGGCCGTGCATGGCTCACACCGCAGGACCGATTGGTCGCTGGCGAATCATTAATCGGAACGCTCGACCGAGAATTTGTGCTGGGCATGGTCACGACTGACATCATTAACATGGACCCAACCGGTGGCCCTGACGCTGTTTCATGGGAATTAAAAACAAACACAATGAGCGGTCTGATCGGTTTTACATCTAACAATGAGCTTGTCCCACTATTGGCTGAATCGTTGCCAACTGTCTCAGCAGATGGATTGCAATATACGTTTACGCTTCGCCCTGGCTTGGTTTTCCCAGATGGCAGTGAGCTCACGGCTGAAGATGCCCGCTTCTCGATCTTGCGCTCAAGCTCGGCCGGGAACTTCTTGGTCAACGCCTTTTTGCGCGACACCAATATCGACGGCTTTGCTGACCAAGATTCAATCGAGGTCATCGACAATCTGACCCTACGCATTAATCTAGATGAAGCCGCTAGCCATTTTATGAGCGTATTGGCGACACCGCCTTACTTTGTGGTCAGCGATGAATGCTATCCACTTGAAATTGACCCCGATTCTGTCTGTGGCGGTATCGGCCCCTATTTGATTCAAGAATGGGCAGCGGGCGAGCAGGTCCGTTTAAAGGCCAATCCACAGTGGCCCGGAACACCTCCTTCTTTTGAAAATATTCAAGTTCGTTTCTACTCAGATGCGACTCAGATGCGTAGCTCGCTAGAGAGTGGTGCCATCGATGTGGCGTGGCTCGGGCTGCCACTGGCCGATTTACAGGCTTTGCGTGACCAGCCAGAGTATAAAGTTTGGGAAGGACCAGCCGCTTTTAAAAGCTACCTCGTTTTTGAACACGATACGCCGCCGTGGAATATTCCGGCCGTGCGTGAAGCCGCAGCCTTAGCCATTGACCGCAATGCGCTGGCTGATGTATTTCAAGGGACACGCAAGCCGCTGCTGAGTCCGGTTCCAGACACCGTTCCCGGTCATCTACCCACTGAGCCAGAGCGTGATTTAGAGCGTGCGGTTCAGCTTCTCAATAGCGCAGGTTTCACCGAGGCAAATCCGGCCATTATTACGCTCGACTATACCAACGACGGCCGATACTCTCCCTTTGAAGAACAATATGCCGTTTTACTGACACAACAGCTTGAAGAAACAAAAATCTTTGAGGTGACTTTACGTGGCGCACCCTATGATTCGTTCCGTGCCCAAAGTGCCAGCTGCGAGTCTGGCGCCTTTTTACTCGGCTGGCCTCCTAGTGGCCAACCTCCTAATTACATCGATCCTGCCCACTGGATGTACTATTTTCTCTTTAATACAACCGGCGTATGCTCCAACTACGAAAGTGTAGCCATGGACGCTGCTATCAGCTCACTCGAGCAGCTTGACCCAAATAATCAAGCCGCTCGCGAAGCCCAATGGACAGAAATTCAAACGATTTGGGCCGAAACCTACCCTACACTTGATTTAACTCAAGAAATTAGAATTGCCCTTTCACTTGAAAAAGTTGAGGCCTTGGGAATTGATGCTCTAGGCATATTGCGCTATGAAACGCTGGCCAAAGAGTAGACGCCAGATGACTCTAAATTGGCTCTAGATCACATCATTTCTAAAAAGGTTTAACGATTACAGTTGAACAATTCGCAATTTACCTGATAAAATCAATTTAGCAGTACCAAAACACTCGAGGATATCATGCCCAATCAGGAACGTTATACCATTCTTATTGTTGAAGACGATGAGGATTTGATGGAGATGCTAGCAGGCTACTTTCACGTGCAAGGTTACGATGTGTTGCGCGCACATTGGGGGCAAGAAGCGATTGAGCTAGCAACTGAGCATATCCCTGATCTTATTCTACAAGATATTCGCTTACCCGATATTGATGGGTTCAAAGTTGTGCGAAGTTTGCGCAAAAAACGGAAAACAAAAAGTATCCCAGTTATTTTCTTAACTGAACGGCGTGAAAGGAAAGATCGCTTGATGGGGCTTGAGCTGGGCGCGGTTGACTATGTGACGAAACCGTTTGACGTACAGGAGCTACGTTTGCGAGTTCAAAATGTTGTCCATCGTATTGAATCTGAGACTTATTTTAATCCGATCACAAGTATGCCTGACGGCCTGCTCCTAAGAAATGAAATTGAGGCGATGCTAAAGGCAAAAGATTGGGGCATGGTTACGGCCGGGGTGCGCGGTATCGAAAACTTCCGCAATCAGTACGGATTTGTAGCGGCCGATGATGTCACTCGTTCAGTCAGTTTAATCTTGTCGCGTGTGTGTGAAGAAGAGCAGGTTCAAAAACCTTTTGTGGGTCAACTAGGCCCGGCTGAATTTGTCATCATTACCACGGCCGAAAAAACTGAAAAAATAGCCAAACAATGTGAAACATGGCTAGAGCCTGCTATTCCATGGTTTTACCCGATGGAAACGCGCGAAACACTTCCTGCAATACCAGCTGAAGAGCGCCTTTCCCCAATTGTCTCACAGCTTTCCTCAACCAAAGGAATCACATCTTACGAAGGCCTACGCAGCTATCTAACTGAAAATTGGTAACATGTTGTCATGTCAGAGCTTTATTCATACGGTTGTGGATAGTAGTAGCTTTTGCCTACAGCTCAATGATAATCAAGTTTGCATTTTAGAGACGGAGCCCATACCCCTTTACAATCTGTCTAATTTTATGATTTAGACGGGAATTTGGTCGAGATTTCAAACAAAATGGGTAAAAACAGGGAGCTAATTTAACAAAGGATAAATGTTGCCTGCCTAATTTAAGCGGAGCCGTATAATCGAGTCATCTAAAGTAAGATGCAATCTGCTCACCCCGACTAAACAGAATCACAAAGCTTGATGCTTTAATAACGTTCGACCCGCAATCGCATAAGTCTAGGACAAACACAATGACCGCTTTATCTCGAGTTCGTGAAAACTGGCTGACCCTACTTGGTGCATTTATTCTTGTTATGCTGGCTACCATCGGCATTTATAGGGCCAATCTAACAGACGGCATGGATGTTCTTATTACGATCGTCCCACTTGCCTTTATTGCGGGAACTTTCTTAGCCTTATCTGTTTTCACTCGACGCACAGCGATTCTTTTTTCACTTGTCTATGGCAGTTTTTTCTGCTTTTTGGTCATAGGCAACAACCATTTGCCAGAAATCGGCAGCTGGCGAGAACGGATTATCCATCTCGTCACACTCCAATCAGACTGGATTGGGAAGCTATTTAATGGAGGCACAAGCCGTGAACCGCTGATATTTATCATGCACACGTCGGCCGTCTTTTGGATGATCGGTCATTCGGCCGCTTGGTGGACGTTGCGCTCAAAAAGAATTTGGCGTGTGGTTATTCCTTCTGGCGTTGTACTGCTGAGCGTCGTCTATTACTATTTTGGGCCTCGCCCTTTGTGGGTATGGTTAGCCACCTATGTCATCGCCAGTTTTATCTACATCGCGTTTACATGGCTGGTTGAACAGCAAACCAAATGGCGCACAGAAAACGTCTTCTTTGAAAATAGCATCGGCTTTAACATTGCAGGTGGGAGTCTTGCCCTAGCAGTTTTGACGCTGCTATTTGCTCTACAAGTCCCCACACTTGAGGCCAGCTCAAACGTTAATGAAGTGCTGAATGGGACAACCCCGGCCTGGCAGAAAGTTCAAAATACGTGGACACGTCTGTTTTCTTCACTACGCACCTACTCCGCCCCAACAAATGATACATTTGCTGACAATCTCTCCTTAGGGGGTGCACGCAATGTAGGTGAGTCACTTGTGATGGATGTATTTGTTGATCAAGAACTCCCTTTCGCCTACTGGCACGCCCTTAGTTACGAAACATACGAAGACGGATTATGGCAATCGCCATCGGGCAGTTCACAATCAGAGCGCATTCCAGACGATGGTTATTTCGAAGTACCAGACTTTGAAGGACGCCAAATAGTTACCCAAACTGTGCGTAACTATCTGCCGAGTGCGGGCCAAATCTATGGGCTACCGGACATCATCGGTTCAGACCGCCAGATGTTTGTTACCTCCCGGCCGTTGGCTGGAGAGGCCGCAGGTGGTGCAGAGCAGATTAGTATGGTCCAATCAAAATATGTTTTGCAGCAGGGCGAAGTCTATAACTCAGCATCAAAGATTAGTATCGCATCAAACGCTGATTTGCGCGGTGCTAGCAATAACTATCCAGATTGGACAGACAGCTATGTGGCCTTGCCTGACTCCGTCACACAGCGTACGCGTGACTTAGCCAATGAGCTAGCAGCCCCACACGACAATGCATACGATCAAGCGATAGCGATCCAAAACTTTTTGCGTGACCATATTGAATACAATGATCAAATTGATGCACCGCCAGATGGCGTTGAACCGGTTGATTACGTGCTCTTTGAAGTTTCCGAAGGCTACTGCAACTACTATTCGTCAGCGATGGTTGTGATGCTACGGCATTTAGGGATCCCATCTCGCCCCGCTTCAGGATTTGCGGCCGGAGAATTTATCGAAGATGCTGGGCTGTATCGTGTTCGCTCAAAGGATGCGCATACGTGGGTCGAAGCTTGGTTCCCCGATTACGGCTGGATTCAGTTTGAACCAACGGCCTCCATAGCTGTTCCTGCCCGAGCAGAAGGTGGCTCCTCAGCCGAAGCTCCTGCGCAAGCAGAAGAAAACCCACGCGACCTCGCTGATGAGTTAGCGAACCTAGATGAAGGATTATTTCCAGGTGGTGAAGGGCCAGATGGTGCTTTCCCAGAAATTGAGCCACCTAGCATTGATCTTTCTCAATTTGCTACGTTACCCGTTATCTTAGCTACCTTGCTCATTGTTGCAGCGGCTGGCATCTCTGGCTACACAACCTATTCTAATCGCAAAGTAGAATCTGATTTGTCACAGAGTTATGCAAGACTGGGCCAATGGGGAGATCGTTTAGGTGCATCTGTGAGCTCCGCTCAAACACCGAATGAGCGAGCAACGGTTGTTGCAACGGTGTTACCGGCCGGGAAAAAATCGATTGACAATTTAACGGATCAATTTGTCCGCAGCCGATACAGCCGTGAGCAAACGGCCGATCCTGATTTTAATCCGCAAACAGAGTGGCAAGAGCTTCGACCATTGTTTAACAAATCGTGGGTCAATATAAAATTGAAACAGGTTCGACGTTGGCGAAGTCGATTCTTCTAAACAAAAAAGATGGTAGCGAAATCGCTACCACCTTTTTTGTTTTACGGAGCCAGTCTAATAATTTTCCAGCTTTGGTCAGCTTGTAACTTATAAACCATGCGGTCATGTAAACGGCTGCGCCTACCTTGCCAGAACTCAATCATATCGGGCACGAGACGATATCCACCCCAGAAATCAGGTCGAGGAACAGGCTTATCTGCTGGAAAACGCTGCTTCATATCAGCCAAACGATTTTCTAAAACGTGACGCCCTTCCACTGCTTGGCTCTGTGGGCTTGTCCATGCGCCTAAACGGCTCTCACGCGGCCGGCTGTTGTAATACGCATCAGATTCTTCGTTGGAAGCTTTTTCTGTTTTGCCTTCGATACGCACCTGACGCTCTTGCTCACGCCACCAAAACGTGAGAGAGGCAAATTGATTGGCCGCCATCGCTTTGCCTTTTCGGCTTTCAAAATTAGTGTAAAAGACAAAGCCACTTTTATCCCAAGCTTTTAATAGCACCACTCGGCCGGAAGGGCGCCCATTTTCGTCTACAGTCGATAGCGTCATGCCGTTTGGCTCAATCATGCCGACTTCGGCCGCGGCCGCAAACCATTGCTCAAACTGAGCAAACGGATCGGCCGCCATATCACCAAAGTCGATCCCAACTTCGCTATATTCTTTTCTAAACTGCTGCATTTGGTTTGTTTTTGTCATAATATTTTTTAGGCATCAGGTACCACAGCCCCACGGCAAGTTTACTTGATCCCATATTGTACAAATCACAGAAGCTAAGCCAACCGACTCTGGTGCTTTGTTAGTTGTAGAACCAAAAAGTTAGGAATAAAAAAGCCCGTCTAAGTTTATTAAACCTAGACGGGCTGTAAATATCAGACAATAGCGCGACTAACTATTGAGGAGCCGGCGTACAGCTGAGCGTATGGGTGCCTATATTCGACCAATCGTTGCTGTTCAACACAACCCATTCCGAATCTGAAACGCTTGTTCCGGCCGATGCCGTCCAATCTGTATTCGGGTCACACACAGATGCTTTGCGCACCAGCGTGTGGTTGGTTGTTCCATTTGTTGTACCAGCAACGTCCCAGCCTGTTCCAGGATCAGGACCATCTGTGCCCACAACATCAATCAATACACCATCTTTCACCAAACCAAGTGCATCATCACCATTATGGTTGATAACGCCACTAGATATCTGGAGTGTTCCAGCAGCTAATATGGTTGGATCAGCGCTAGGGTTATACACGATCAACGTTTCTTCATCTGCTAAATTTCCAGACAAGTCTAGCATGGCTTCCGGCCATGTTCCGCCATTTGAAATTCGCCAAATTTTATACGCTGACAAGTCTACCGTTGCACCCGTACCGTTATAAATCTCGATGTACTTGTTGTTGCTTGAACCTTCACCATATTCAGAGATGATCAAGTCGCTCGCCACGGCCGGTGGCGCAGGCACATCTAGATCAAGACCAACCACAACAACGTCATGGTCAGACGCACGATACTGATCGGCGTTGTACCAATCTGCGATCTGTCCGGCCGACTGGAACTCTTCGTTATAGTCAAGAATCCGTGGCTCATCAGAGTTGATGTGCCATTCAGTTGTCCCAGTTACTTGAGGTACTAGAGCTGCATTTGCCATAGCATAGTCTAGATAGCCCCATTCACCACCAAAGACGAATGAATATGCGCTATTTCCTTCGTACTGTTCGATCAGATCGGTATAGCCAGCATTTTTCAACGCTGTGATCGGATCTTCCATTTTGTACGCGTTCAGGTCACCAAAGATGATCACGTCAGCATCACCTGATCCGGTTGGATCAGTTGCCAACCAGGTTGCCATCGCGGTCGCCGCAGCGGTACGTACACCGTTACAGTTCCCCTGGCCATCATTTCCATCTGGGTCACCTACGTCATCACAGGCTGAGCCTTTTGATTTGAGATGGGTAATCGCGGCCGTAAATTTGCCACCGAAGCTTCCGTTGCTGTTATCAATTACCTCAAACGTCTGAGCCAATACCGGCCGATTCTTTGTGTCTAAATACGTTGGGTCAACAGTTGAATCCAAGATCGCAGAGCCACCTGATTCAGCGATAACGGCCGTTTTGTAGATGTAACCAACTTTGATTGCATCCGTCCCAATCGTGCCAGTGTCGACAAACGCCCACGTGCCTGGTCCAGCAGTAGCATTCAAACCATCAACAATTGATTGAAGCGACGCGGTCGCATTGTTCTCTAGCTCAACTAAGCCGATCATATCAGCATCCATAGCGGCGAGAGCAACTAGGATTTTGTCCCGTTGACGGTTGAACTCACTGGTTGAATCAGCACCACGACAGTCAAGACCACCTGTTGGTCCACAAATACTGCCGCTGCCGTCTAAGGTCGTGAAGAAGTTCAACACGTTCATGCTGGCAACTTTGATATCGCCACCAACAGCGTCAGGAGCTGCTGGACGCGGATTTTCATTCGTAAAGGTCACTGGATCCGTTGGCTGAATGCGATACGCACTAAAGCCTTCGCCTAACACACCGGTAAATCCGGCCGCCAATGAATCACCAGCGCGAACTGGGCTAGTTGCACTAAATCCAGCTGGATATACCAATGGATCAGGGTTTTGACCTGTTTTACCATCGTCCAGCAAGATGCGGTCAAGTAAGTTAGCGGCCGCATGTGCCAACGCAGGTGCCCCTGGTGCCGCAACATGGGTCCCTTGATATTGACGATCTACATTTGAGGTCAGGAGCGTTTCACCAAATCGACCGAGATTAAAGTGCTCAGTCACATACAGCTTGTCGGCCGTTTGCACCCGCATCCCTTCAAATGCTTCAAGATCTGCAACATTGGTAACGGGTAGGTCAATAATCGCTGCGGTTGGCAGTGGATTACCCGTGCTAACAACGGCTAAAGAAGCTAGCTCGATTTGGCTTTGATCACCAAACTCAACTGGTAGACCCACGACCACAACTTGGTCACCCACGTTTACATCAGGAAATGCGCCACAGTTGTCTGAACCACAATAGACGAAAATACCTTCTGAAGTTGCTGGATCAGCATCTGCATCGGCATCTTCTTCTTGGATGTAGAAGCCATCTAGTTGATCATCATTCTGGAAGTCACCAACAACAATCGCAGTGACGCTTACTTGCGTTGTAAAGATAATGCTGGTGCCGCTACCTTGAATTTCATGGATCAGTTTGGCATCAGAGCCTGGACCAATTACAGGGCAACTTGAAGCTGCATTTGGAGTCGGTGGGTTCTCACACCAAGTGTTATTCAGATCTTCTGATGTTTCATCGTGTCCACCAGATCCGTTACCGCCAACTTTTATCTCGGCACCTTCGGTCAGATCATCACGTTGCCATGAATTTCCAAACGCATGCGATACTGTGTTAACCAAAGCTTGGCTAGCAAGAGGAGTATCATCTAAATAAGCGCTAGCATCTGTGTCAGCATCAGGGCCATCAACAGAAATGCCAGTTTTATCAACCGCTTCGGCCGTATCGCCCCAAACAACATAGTCGAGGTCAACGACACGATCAGATACGCCGTCCCATGAAAATAGGATAACAACCTCACCGCTGTTGGTTAAGCCACCTTGATTGTTAATCGATCCGGCTAAGCCTTCACGCATGTCGGGGATGCCGTCTGCGCTTAGGCCGTCTTCGTACAGCTCATAGGTCGGGGTGACCCCGTATTCAGCAAAGAAATCGTCCGAGCCTGCAAGTGCGAGCGTTTGATATTCACCTGGAGCGATTGAAGCGCCATCTGGGAATCGGGCGAGGAAATCACTAAAACTACCCCCGCCAGCGTTTGCACCAGTTACGATGTTGTAGTAGTAGGCACTTGGATTACCCGCAAAGGTTGCATCAGTCACATAGACATTACTGAGGTCAATCGCGCTTCCGGTCGGGTTGTGAATTTCGATGAATTCCCCATCGGTTGGGGTGATAATTACTTCGCTGAGTAACAATTGAATAGATGGGGCTAACATCACGCCTGGAGAGCCGACGTCTGCACCATCATTACCACCGGCCGCCATACTCGTGTATGCGGTATTCAGCGGAGTACTGGCTCCATCTGCGCTTAACGCCCAGTTGTTACCGTCATTGTTGTCAGCTGTCAGATTGGTTAAATAAACAGAGCTGCCGTTATTGTTATCGGGCCATCCATTTGAGTCATCGTAAACAACCTGCTCAATTGCGTTGGCTTGGGTGACATTGTCACCACTGTAGCTGGCAAAGTCACTCCAGATACCAATGGTGTCACCCCCGTTGTTCAACGCCATGGCTCCCCAGTTTGAGACTGGAATGAGGGTCACATTCCCCCATGCTGCCATAAAGTCAGCAGCTGTTACATCATCAGCATTGTATAGGACGGCCGCAGACCCTTCATTAAGAATGAACGAGCCGATGTTGGCACTTGAATGGGCTACACCATTAAAGTCATCAATAACATATCCGGTTAAGTCGAGAGCTCCTGGGCCTGGATTATAAATTTCGATCCATTCCCAATTATCTTCAGCACTATCTGGGTCGTACATGATTTCAGTAATCAATGGCACTGCACCGGAAGGTGGAACTGAAGTTGCAGTAGCAGTTGGTACAACTGAGGTAGCTGTAGCAACCGGTGTTTCTGTTGGTGGAACTGGCGTCGCGGTAGCTGGACCAGGAGTTGCTGTTGGGCTTACACCGCCACAATCGGCCGTTGTTCCTGGGGTCGTCAAGCTTAGGATAAGCGGGAGTTCAGTGAGGTCATCACCCGTTTCAAGTGAATTAAGCCCACCGAAAGTCCATTCGGCCGGAGTAAAGGTCGAACTTGGAGCTGTAATACCTGAATTACGGAATGAATATCCATCCGTGTAGTCCCAGACTTCTCCGTCACCGTTGACTCCAATCACGCCGTACACATCAATCATAGTGGCGTCAGAACCATCACCAGTAGCAACACCTTCAAAAATAGCAACGACGTCGTCACCATTGATGAATGTACCTAAATCGAAGTTGTCAGGATCAAATCCATAGGTATCGAAGAACAGCCCAGTTCCGGGACTGTCGCTATTTTCATAACTCACCACATATGATTCACATGCATTAAGTATGCCAGAAAGAGCAGTTGATGAACCACCACCAAGATCTGTGCCCCCGTTGCTGTAGTTTCCAATTGAAATCGTTGATAGATCGATTGGTGTGTTACCCACATTGGTTAGCTCAACAAATTTTGGCAACCCACCTGGGAGTGTCGCATCTACAATCTCAGAAATAATAAGGTTAACTGAACTTGCCTGTGGGGTTTCAGTTGGTGGAACAGCTGTACTGGTTGCTGTCGGTGGGACATCTGTTGCTGTAGGAACAGGTGTATTGGTTGCTGGAACCGGTGTCTCTGTAGGCGGGATTGGATTCAACGGGACCAGCGTCAGCTTGTCGAGCAATGTTCCGTCTTCACGCAAGTGAATTTTAACGATGTGCTGCCCGGCCGTTAGATTCACAATCACTGGGTTTGCTTTGCCACGGTCGCTCACATAGTCGGCCGCAAAAGAGTTAGATTTTAGAGTGTCCCACAAGTAGCCATTTGCCGGTTGATCATCTACCTGTACAAAGAACGAGTCACTTAAATGGCGTGTTCCATCGAACGAAACAAATCCCTCAATTTTATAATCTCCAGCTGCGGGTACATCGAAGCAGTAAGTTGCAAAGTCAGGGTTGACGTCCAAACCGCCAGAATAGTTATTTCCGTCTTGGTCTGGTACATAAATATATTGGTTGCCACTTGCATCGGGTCGGTTACCGACGACAAAGCGCCCTGCCAAAATCCCATCTTCAGCTTCTTGCATGAGTGGACCACAGGCAGA
>JBGCDP010000116.1:0-19216 GCA_045105475.1 Anaerolineae bacterium | reverse complement strand
TTGGTGTTACTTGAAAAGATTGTCCATGCTGCAAGTTACTTCAGTCAAAAATTTCTTGCAACAGAACCTATTAATTTCCCATCAAAATTCCAACCCCTTCAACTTCTCCATCGCCTCTATCAATACGTCATCTTTTACTGTGACCGTACAGCGGATATATCGCTCTCCACCTGGACCATAGAACGGACCGGAATCGATCCAAACGGCTGTTTGCTCCAAAATTAACTTTGAAAATTCAAATCCGTCCCCCTCAAATCGGTCTGGAATCCGCGCCCAGACATAGAGGGTCGCTTTTGGTGTTGTAACGCTCAATCCGGCCGCCCTTAGCCCTTTAACAATGATATCCCGCCGGCGCTGGTAGATCGCGTTCCGTTCGGCAAGCCATGTTTGGTCCCCCGTCATCGCTTCAATGGCGGCCAGCTGAACCGGTCCAAACATTCCCATAGAATGATTGATGTTGACCAAACGAAGGGCGTTTATGATATCCTGGTTTCCGACCGCCATTCCAAATCGCCAGCCGGCCATGTTATGAGATTTTGAGAGGGTATTGAGCTCAATCCCCACCTCCTTTGCCCCTTCAACGGCCAAGAAGCTGGGTGCTACGTATCCATCAAAGCATATCTCGGCATAGGCATTGTCGTGCACAACGATGATGTCGTTTCTCTTGGCAAATGTGACAACTTCTTCAAAGAAAGAGAGGGGTGCAATCGCCCCCGTTGGATTATGGGGATAGCCAATCCACAAAACGCGGGCTTTGGCAAGGACATCGGCCGGGATCACGGCAAGATTTGGGAGAAAATTGTTTTCAGCCGTTAGCGGCAAATAGTACACCTCTGCTTCCGCAAACTCGGTTGCCCGGGAATGGCTGCCGTACGCCGGATCAGTCACCAGGCCGATATCGCCTCGCTCGAGCAAGGCGAGACCGACATCTCCAATTCCCTCCTGCGAGCCGCTAAAGGTGTGGATCTCCGTTTCCGGGTTGAGCTGTACATCAAATCGATTTTTGTAATAGGTTGCCACCGCCTGATAAATTTCGGTCCGGAAGGTAAAAGGATATCGATGGTAAAGCGGATCGAGAATCGATTCCCTCAATGTTTCAACAATATCCGGCGGGGTTGGTAGATCTGGATTGCCGGAGGCCAGTCGAATAACCGGGGTGCCCCGGCTTTCTCGTTCGGCCACAAGACGATGAACGGTAGCCCAGTGAGCCGCTTTTTGGGATTCAATACGTTGTGCAAATTTCATGTGATGTAACTGTGGGAAGGATATTAAGATAAAGTAGTTGGGATTATAGTACAGATGTCGGTTTTTGGTTCTGTTGCAAGAAATATTCGACTGAAGTAGCTGTAGCCTGTGATAAGGGTGGTCTAGCTGTTTCCTCAAATGGCCAACTTATCCTTGAAGCAGAAAATTTTACTCGAATTCTTCCTGGAACAGGCAATGCTTCTGATAATTTTTGGGGATATTCAGAAGATTTGGGTCAATCAGCAATGCAAGTGGGGCCAGATCTAGGTGTGGGTACTTCATCTGATTATGGTCCATCTCTAAATTACGATATTCACTTTGATCAAGCCGGCACCTACTATGTTTATTTACGAGGATATGCAATGCCATCAAATGTTACCGGCAATAACTCAGTGCATATTGGCCTCAATGGAAATGTGGCAACCCCTTCAGCTGGGCTTACTGGATTTTCGCAGACTAACTCTTGGCAAGAAGATGTGCGTGATACTTACTTGGCACAGAGCTTGAGAAAATAAAAACTTTGCGGCCAGAGCGGTTACGACACCCATCGTTCCCGATGCTTATATCAGCGTAAAAAGCTCTCGATTTCCTCGGAGGCTTTTTGTTTTTTAGGGCAAGTGTCCAGTGAGGTTACAACACGAGTCGTCGAGTTGGTAAAAGATCAGTTTAAATGAACGATCTTTTAATTGCAGTTAGTGTTGGAGGGTCTAGGATCATGACCACAATGCGGCTATACATATTCAAGCTGGTGGGGAATCATCAGCAGGGATAGGGGATGTAAGACGGCCTATAGCCGCTATCCCTACATGACCCCTAGAATTTCCGTTGCTTTAGCTCGGGGAGTATGTCAACTGACTGTTGCCTTCAAAAACATTTAATAAAATAAATAGTAGGCCGACTTAATTGTCTTTGAATACATATCAAGTTGAATGCTCTAATGCAAAAGGGGTGCTCCGTATTTCAGACCTAAGTTGCGGAGCTTTTGAGCTTAAATTCGATCACACAGCGAAAAAGATGTTTCAAACTCTGAAAAACTGATGGTTGCGTGGCAGGGTTTTGCATATATCCCGAAAGTTACTCTTAAAGACCTGCCCACAGTTAGGGGGTAAAGCATCACCTAGCGTAATTTTCTTCCGCCTCAAAAACCGCTTGCAGCGTTGTATCAATGCCCTGAGAGTAGTCGGAAAAAGTGACGGGAGCAATGATGTCTGGATCAAGCTTGCCAACTGCGGCACCAATCAGAATATTTGGCCAGAAGCAGTTTGCCCAATCTGTACAACCATTCTCCCAATCGTGGTAACCGGTTGAAGCTAAAATCTGTATGCCTGAATTGGGCAGTGTCATCGGCTGACCGCCGCCTTCGGCCCAAAACTGTTCTCTATCACCTACTTCAGAGCCTACAATTTTCCCCTGTTCACCTGCACCATCTTTGATCAATGCGGTCGTTACGATCGCGGCCGAAAATGTACCATGATCAGTTAATGTATAAATCCGACCATCTGGCTTTACGAGCTCAGTGACAGACCGCGCAAATCGCAATACTTGTGTAAAGTCGCCACCTGGATTCGAGCGTAAATCGATCACCACATAATCGGCCGGAGCTTCTTGTAACTCACTACTAATACCTGCCAGCCACCGTGGCAATGATGTCTCATTTGTACTAGCGTTCCACCGCATGCGCACATGATAACCATTGTTAGGCAATCTATCTGTCCAGAAATCCTTTTCCGGATGCATGCCATAGTGCGTTTTTGTTACAGATTCAGCATCAAGGAAGAGCCAATCATTTCCACTGTTTATCTCTTCATCAAAATGCCTAGCAAGAGGAGACTTGGCCATTGGAATAGATTCGGTTTGTTTCTCTTCAATCTGAACGATGGCCTCTTTTTCTTCTCCATTTATTAAGCGCAAGGTTAGTGAAACTTGATCTGGATTGGTTACTAGTCCGGCTCCATACATAATGGCCGGCGAGCTAAAAAAGCGAGGGCTATAAAAGCGGGCATCCACCTCTTTGCCACCAGAGTATCGGGCTATTTGAGGGACAAGCTCATCTGGATTAATGCCATCATAGGCGACAACCTGTGCTCCGAGAAGGTCTGAAAATTCCGCATGGGCTCTGACAACGTATAGACCATCATCAAACCAAAAGAAGCGCAGGGGCAAGCTATTAAGTTCCTCAACCAAAGGTGTAATTCTCACGTTGGTATGACCGTTATCCGCTAGGGCGACAGCCGCCGCAACGCCTAAGGCAAACTCAATATCGCTCATAGCTGCAATATCTTTACGCATTTCTTCTACGTGAGCGTGAAATTCCCTTTCCGCTTCTTCGGAAAAACTGTAGTCAACGGAAGTAAGGTTTAGCAAGTATTCAAGATCTTGCTCGCGAGCTTCCACTTGATTTTGTGGTGTTGGAAAATCGGCCGTGGGTATTTTCGGCATAAAGCGCCAAATAAGGAGGCCAAAGGCGATCGCTACGATGACTAAAATTGCGAGTAAAATGAGTCCAATACGGACGATGACTGATTTCGGCATAGTTTTCCTAAGAGATGGTCGTTTGAACTTTGATCGCAGTTCAAACGATGTTTATTTTGATTCCAAAAGTGTATATGGCGAGTAGGGGAGGAGATGGGGGAAGGGGTAGGGGAGATTGGTGGAGGAGGTTAGGTTCTCCATTGCCCATCGCCAATTGGCAATGGATAGATGGCTGTACCTGATAGACTGACCAACGGACTAGCTTTTCAGAAGACCATGTTGCTGTGCTTGGATGATGGCTTCTTCTCGGCCGTGGGCATTTAGTTTTTTGTAGAGGTTTTTGACATGAGTGCGGATGGTGCTGGGAGAGACGATCAGCTCATCGGCGATTTCTGTAGTGGTGAGGTTGGTTTGAAGGAGGCGTAGAATTTGCTGTTCGCGTTCAGTGAGGATGATGGTTGTGGGATGAGGGGCAGGAAAGGCGGCGAGAAGGGTTTGGGTGTGAGGTGTGGTGGGGAGTTGGCGCAAGAGATCGGCGAGCGGTGCTCCCTCTTCAGTAAAAAGGCGGATATGGCCGAGGGGGACGGCTTCCTCAACAACGGTTTTGAGTAATGGGAGGGCTGTGTCTAAACGGCCGGTGGCGGCAAGGAGCAGCGTGCGGAGTAAGCGGTAGGTCCAATGGGACAATACTCTGTAACTGGTCGGTAAAGACGCTTCGATGTGATCAAGTAGTTCGGTCGCTTCGGCGTAACGTTCTTGGGCTAAGCGGAGGCGGGCGACAGCCCCAAACTCAGAGCGGGTTTGGGAGTTGATAAGGGTGTCTAAAGACAGCTGTCGTTTAGTGACCCACTGCTCAGCCGCTAAGAGGTTACCGGCGCGGATGTCTAGCTGGGCGCGATACCGTTCCAAGCGTTTCAGACGCATATCGGTTTTATGAGTGCGCGCGGCCGTGATAACTTGATCGATGGCAGCATAAGCCTGCGTCCAGTTTCCTTGGGCAGCATATAAATTGCTGAGCAAAATAGGGGCATCAAACTGAAGCTGTGCGTTGGGGATGTTGGCAGAAAGTTGGAGACCTTTTTGGACGTAGTCAAACGCTTGGTCCAGCTGATTGCGATAGTAGCAGACATAACCGTATGCGCTGTGAGCAATGGCGACTTGGAGCATAAAACTTAGGGCTGGATCATCGTCAGCGGCCGTGATTATCCGTAGATAGTAGCCTTCAGCTTGATCTAGATTGCCAAGTTCCGCTGATAGATCACCGAGTTGAATATAAGCGTAGAAGAGGCTGATGGGGTTTGGGTTGGTAATCGCCAGCTCGACAGCTTGCAGAAAGGTGTTCTCAGCCGCTGGGGCATCATCTGTTATGCGCAGGGCGAGTCCAAGATTTTGCAGGGCCAAACTGCGTAGATTATCAGCCGTATCTGGCAAAAATTCGACAGCCTCTTGCGCGTATTGCACCGTTGCAACCGGATTGCCGGTGATTAAGTGATTGTGACTCTGAATCAAAGAAATATAACCGCGCCACGGTTCGACCGCTTGGTAGTCAGGGATAAGTGCAAGGCAGTGTCGACTTCGGCTGGTGTGTGCGGTTAAGGCGAGTATGGCGGCTTTCCAGACGAGAAAGCGCGGCCATGTTTGTAAGACTTCGTCAGGGATTTGGTCCAGCCAGTGAATGACGGTAGTCAGTTCTCCCTGTTGCCACAGCCAATAATCGATATGCTGGTCGAGGAGGTCACAGGCGGCCGTATAGGCTTGGGCTTTGAGCAGATGATGGAGCGCCTCCCGGCGGCCGTCGTCTGTGTTGCGCTGCAGGTACCATGCTGCCGCTTCCTCGTGTAGTGACGCGATCAGGTTGTGGTTTTGTTGCTGAAGCTGATTTTGAAGAAGCTCGGCAAAAAGGTGATGGTAGCGATACCAGCGACGTTGATTATCAAGGGGCAGGGTAAAGAGATTGTGGCTGGCTAGGTGCTCGAGTGTGGCTTGGGCATCGGTGTGTGGGTAGAGCTGTTGGCAGAGGGGGGCGGTGAGGCGGCGCAGAACGGCCGTGTGTAGCAGAAACTCACGAATGTGGGCCGGCTGTTGGGCCAGCACTTCCGCCAGAAGATAATCCACGATATAGCGGTCGTCTGCAGTTATTTGGTCGACGGTGATAGCATTGTGCCTGAGGGAAAGGGCGGCCATTTGCAAACCGGCCGCCCATCCTTCTGTACGCTTTTCTAGCGTGGTGATGTCGGCCGCAGTGAGGGTGAGTTGCATGGTTTGCTCGAGAAAGGCGGTGGTTTCGGCAAGGGTGAAGCGCAGATCGGCCGGTGTCAGTTCTTGCAGCTGTTGGCGGGCTCGCCAACGGTGAAGCGGAAATGGTGGCGCTTCACGGGTAGTCAGGACGATGTGATGCTGAGCGGGCAGATGATCAATGAAAAAGGTGAGGGTTTCATGGATGGCTGGCTCGGTGATAAAGTGGTAGTCGTCTAGAACGAGGATGATGGGGGTAGGCTGTTGGGCGAGTTGGTTGAGCAGATGGGGCACAGCCGTATCTGGTGGGTCGACCGCAGGAGATTTTTGAAGCGCGGCATGAACATAGTGCCAAAACCGGCCAGAGGTATTGTCTTGTTCATCCAGTGAGAGCCAAGCGATATGGGTATCAGTTTGTTGCTTGATCCAGTAGGTGATGAGGGTGGTTTTGCCGAATCCGGCCGGTGCGCTGACAAGGGTGAGTTTAGCGCCGCCGTTGTTGATCCGCTGGAGGAGGTGCGGCCGGTCGATCATGGTGTCGTGTTTAGCGGGTGGATGGAGTTTGGTTTGTAACACGAAATCACTCATGGGCGGATTTTAACGTGCTTTGGGGATGGCGTAAATTACGGTTGTGTTGCAACGATTTTACTCAGATTTGAGTTAGGCAAACTGAAGTAGAAAAGCCCATTTTTGGACTTAGGCTTTTAAACCAAACAAACTTGCGATAAATCGATTTTGTGCCCTAATATTTCCTTTTTCAACGCCATCAATTTGCCCTTTTCGAATCATGTTCATCGTTTCATACCCTTGTAAAGTTCGCCAAGCTGTTGGAAACGAACTGAATCCCAAGCCGGGGTTCACCCTCCTTTTGATGAACCGATGATCTTGTTCCATTAGGTTGTTCATATATTTACTGGCCCTTCTTTGACAGCTTTCTGGTAGTAACTTGTCAGCTTTTAGGTCTTTGACTGCCCCGATATAAGCGGCATTCTTATCTACATTGATGACTCGTGGCGCACTCACATTTGATCTGCCAAGCACTTTTCTGAAGAACCGCTTGGCCGCTCGAGTACTTCGGGTCTGATTCAATAGAAAGTCTAGTGTTTGACCGGATGAATCAACCGCTCGATATAAATACATCCATCGACCTTTAACTTTGACATAGGTTTCATCCACTCGCCAAGAGTCATTAGTTTGATTAAGTACGGCCGACTTCGCTTATCGATTTCAGGTGCAAATTTCTGAACCCATCGATAGATCGTTGTGTGATCGACAGATAAATGACGTTCACTCATCATCGCTTCGATATCCCTGTAGCTCAAAGCATATCGAAGATACCATCGGACTGAGACCAAAATAATCTTTGGCTGATATTGACGCCACTTAAATAGATTTTCCATTCTCTACGTTACTTGGCCTCAAAAAACTTTGCAACAGAACCCAAAATATTAAACATTGTTGTTTACTGACTCAACGTAGCTCTCAATCTGTTTCTGCATAAGTTCCCACAAATCATCCCCATTGTCCCAAGCCTTGTACCACTCCACAATATCTTTCATCGTGTCCTGCCAGTCATACCCCGGCCGCCAATTCAACTGCCTGGCCGCTTTTTCCCAGCTTAGTCGCAAGTAGCTCGTCTCCAAATTGTCCGCATCAGGATTTTCGCAGATCCACTCTCCGCTGCCCCAAAGCTCGATCAACTTGTCAGCGATTTGACTTGTCGAAATTCCGTTCATTTCCGGTGGTCCAAAGTTCCAAGCGCCTACATAGTTTGCCGATTCGCTTTCGAGCATTTTTATCCCCAACAGCAGGTAGCCGCCCAGCGGGACAAGCACATGTTGCCACGGCCGAATATAGTTCGGGTTCCGCACCACAATCGGCCCATCATCGATGAGTGCTTTCATGCAGTCAGGCACAAGTCGAAAAGCGGCAAAATCACCGCCACCAATCACGTTGCCTGCCCGCACAGATGCAACAGCCACTTGATGACGGTCGCCGTACCATTCCGGCCGGAAAAACGATTGTGTGTATGAGTTAACCGCCAACTCAGCCATCGCCTTGCTTGCGCTGTAGGGATCTTTCCCACCTAATCGATCCTGCTCACGATACCCCCACAGCCACTCTTTATTTTCATAGACTTTATCTGTGGTGATACAGACAACGGCCCGAACTGAATCTGATAAACGGGCCGCTTCAAGCACATTGACAGTGCCGATGGCGTTGGTTGAAAACGTCGTGCGTGGGTCTTCAAATGAGGGGAGCACCAGCGGCTGGGCTGCCATGTGGAAGATAATCTCCGGCCGTTCGTCTTGAACAAGCTGGTTCAGCGTGGCGAAGTCATTGATGTCGGCCGCGACTTCGTGAATCTTGTCACCCAAGTTGCACAACGCATGGTTTGACGGATTAGTTGGTGGTTGCGGCAAGCTGTAGCCGTTGACATCGGCTCCTAAACTCAAGCACCAGCCGGTCAGCCATGATCCTTTGAATCCGTTATGGCCTGTGATTAGAACTTTGCGGCTTTTGTATGTTGAAAGGGATGAGAGCATTTTAGGTTGGTGGAAATCAGGTAGGTTGAGCTTGCCGAAACTAACTTCGACAAGCTCAGACTGCGGCAGGTTTACATCCCCATCTTCTCGTAATAGTCGTCCATCATCTTTTCGAATTCAGCGACCTCAGTGTATTCCGGCATCGAGAGGAGCGCATCGACTTCGGCCGGGGTGCGGTGAGTGGCTGGCCAGTCTGCGGCCGGGACAGATGCGACCCGCATCGCAACCATTGACGCTAGAAAAGAGGCATCTTGTAATTCACGATTAGATACCTTATCGAGCGTGTCGTAGCGAGTGTGGCCAAATCCACGGCCGCCGGTGCTCTTTGGCACGCTTTCAAGGCCGCCCGTTGGGACACCTTTTAGCAAGAATGGATAGTGGTCTGAATGGGCATGGACCGATTGGTTTGTTTTGAAATCAAATGCGATATCTTTTTGCCAATCTAGAACCAGTTCTTCAATATCGGGCCATTCGTTTAAGTTGACCCCTTTATTCTTTGTTGAACCGGCCCCGTCCATGTTGAAATAGAATCGGACATTTTTCATGATGTCGCTGTGTCTGCGTGCATATTCGTATGAACCGATTAATCCGATCTCTTCAACGCCCCAAAGTGCGAAACGGACGGTGCAAGGGAGCTGACCCGCATGGTTTTTGAGTAGACGGGCAGTTTCCATGACTGAAACCGCACCAGACGCAGGGTCTTGCGCCCCTTGAGAAATATCATGGCCGTCATAGTGGCTGCCGAGCATCACGATTTGATCGCTAAGGCCGTTTCCTTCAATATCACCCGTGATATTCCACGAAGTCATCGGCTTGTTCTCGTCAGTTGTTTCGATTTTGACAACAACTTTTCCGTGTTTTTTGACCAAACGTTGAATAAACGAACCATCTTCATAAGAGACAGAAATGCCGGGGATGATTGCTCCTTTTCCTTTATGGCCGATACCGCCAGTGGCAGGGCCATAGGCAGGATAATGGTTTTTGAAGATGAAGGCTTTGGCATCATTCAGCATCGAGCGGCCGTATTTTTCGTTCCGATGGACCCAACGTTTTGAACCGGCCGGATAGGTCACGCTATCGGCCAAAACGACTTTGCCCGACATATCTTCATCGTCGTCTTCAAAGACTGATGGGGCACCTTCATGGGCATCGTATAGCTCAGCCGTTAGGTTCGCGGGAGGAGAGTGTGGCAAGCTAATACATGGAATCACTTTTTGAATCGGCTCAAGGATTTCCAAAGTCGTGGTACCCCGAATCCAACCGGTGTACTCAAATGGCTCCATCTGTACATTGGTCAAGCCATACTCTTCTAGTTTGGCTTTCATAAATTCGGCCGCCAGTTTTTCTCCGGCCGTGCCGCCAAATCGAGATCCAAAATCGTCACATAAAATGGTCAGATTATCCATCGCTTCAGTTGACGTATAACAGTCCCCAGCGATTAATTTATCTTGTTTTGCGAATGACATTTTTCCTCCAAATCGTTTTTAATTGTGTTATTCAGCAAGTGTACAGCTAGGTTAAGACAACGAGCAACATAAATGCGCACAATAAAACTCAATTTAGACAGTCGTGAACAGATAGGGCAAATTGAAGAGTTGAGACCCCGGTTTAACTGGTTTTTGGTAAGATACAAACAAAACCTACTGTTGCACGTATTTCCTGTAACTGCAACGAGTTTAGCTTGCATCCTGTAACCCGTTATATTAATCATCTGTAATGAGAGTACCCTTTAATAGGGTTGCCGTTACAATTTTCAAGCTATGTTTTCCCGTGCAAATCTATCATCACGCAACATCGAAATATCTGAGCAGACTGAAAGTTTCCTGATATTTTTGATCATCCTTCTCTTTTTAATCGCGGGACGCTTTTACGCGTTGCAAACCCCAGCTTTTGAAGCCTCTGACGAGCTGTGGCACTATCCTATGGTGCGCCATTTGGCAGATGGAAACCCGCTGCCTGTTCAGACGTACAACCCCGCTTTGGCTGGCCCGTGGAAGCAAGAGGCGAGCCAGCCACCACTCTACTATTATGTCGCGGCCGGCCTGACTTTCTGGATAGATGCGGCCGATATGGAGCAGGTACGCAAGCTGAACCCCCATGTAGCACCTGGTGAGCTGACGACAGACGGCAACATCAATATGGTGGTCCATGATCCTATGCTGTCACAGAATCAGGGGACTTTGCTTGCGATTCGCATCATTCGCCTATTTTCAGTCTTGCTGGGCGCCTGTACCGTTTGGTTGACCTACTTAATCGGCCGCGAAGTAGCACCCACTCGCCCTGAAATCGCTCTAATGGCGGCCGCGCTCAATGCGTTCACCCCCATGTTTCTGTTCATTTCAGGGTCTGTCAACAACGATAACTTAGCGATCCCACTGGCATCACTCGGGCTGCTGCTTTTAATTCGACTTGTTAAATTTGCCAAACTGGCTTATCCACAGGTGCCTGTCCCATGGCGGGATGAGGTGAACATATTCCATACAACCTTGGTCCGCAAGATACTGATTATTGGCACGGTGGTTGGTTTTGCCGTACTGACCAAGCAGGGGACTATCGGCCTCATGCCTCTGGCGTGGGGAACCTTTTTTATTGTGGGATGGCTTTCAACACTAGCCACACACTCATCTCAAAACCAAAGCCTTGACATGTTTTCCCGGCAGATCGGCGTTTCGCTGCTGCGTTCGGTTGTTTGGTTCTTGATTTTCATGGTGCCGATCGTCCTCATTGCAGGCTGGTGGTACGGCCGAAACATTCAACTCTACGGGGATTTACTTGGCTGGAGTGCGTTTGAAGCGGTGTTGGGCGTACGTGAAACGCCAGCTTCTATTGGTCAACTCTGGGATGAGCGTTGGGGATTCATGCTGTCATACTGGGGGCAATTTGGCGGCTTAAACGTGGTGATGGCGGATTGGATCTACCGCACAATGACCGCTATCTTAATTATTTCCGTGCCGGGCGGTGTGTGGTATGTCGTGCGTCAGTATCAGAAGAGCCGCTGGTGGCGTTCTGCCTTTCGCAATTCCGGCCGTGGCTACAGCGTGCAAAAGGTCCTGGGCGGGATTATTAATCTGATTATTTCACGCTTTGCGCTAACGGTGTGCCTCTTGTTTTCGGCCGCTATCGTGTACGGGCTGGTGACATGGGCTACCAAAACTTGGTCTAGCCAAGGCCGCCTAGTGTTTACCGCCATGTCTGCGTTAAACGTGCTGATGGCTGCTGGTTTAGTCACTATTTTGAGACATCGATACCTGCGCTATGGGCAAATCGTGATTGTGGCCTTTTTTGCGATTGTTAGTTTTTCGGCTCCGTTTACGTCCATAGCACCCGCCTACGAGCTACCACCGAACTTTGTGTTTCGTGGAGCCAATGTTGACTGGGTCGAGCGGTTAGAAACTGAAGCTGATGCGGTTTTTGATAATGAACTTAAATTGGTAGGGGCTGAGATTACTTCTGACAAACAGCTGTTTTCCCCTGGAGAAACCGTCTCAATCCATACGGATTGGCAGGTCGTTAGCAAACCTCAGACCGATTGGTCTGTATTTGTCCATTTGAACGATCCTGTTTTAGGGGTGCCGGTTGCTCAGCGCGATATGTTTTTGGCGCAGGGGTTGGTTGCGACAACGTTTATGCGGCCGGGCAAGAATTATCAAAGTCGATTTGATTTAACTTTGCCAGATACGACGATTGCTCCTGCTGAATTAGAGGTGACGATCGGCTTATATAACTTTTATACGGGTGAGCGGGCCATTCTGCCAGATGGTGCTGATCATGTGGTCATTGGATCGATTAAGGTTGAACCACTTGCGGGTGAAACGCCGAATCCAGTTAGCATCAATTTTGAAAACAAGTTTGAGTTGGTTGGATTTGAGCTTGATCCTCGCCGAACCGCGGCGGGTGAATCGATAACCGGAACGTTTTATTGGAAGTTGACAGAGGCTGTTTCGGCCGACTTTACCTTTTACGGTCAGATTTTAGGTGCGGAGAATACTCGTTGGGCAGCCGTAGACGCAGGGCAGACGACAACTGGCTGGGAAGTGGGTAAAATCTACCCGGTTGAAATGAAGCTAGACTTAAGTTCTAAGACCCCGGCCGGAGTTTATCCGCTAAGATTGGGCGTATACTCAACGGCAACAGGTGAAATTGTTAATCTGCAACGAGTTACCGAAGACGGCCGTTTAACAGACTCATTTATCAACCTAACTCAAATTCGTATCGATTAAGGCTACACTCAGCTGTCGCTTTAACAGAAAACTTTCGTGCAAAATAGACTTTCTGATTTTTACTACCAAATTCCATCTTCCCCTGTAGCTGTTGGCTTTATTGTCGCCGTTGTCGGAACAATTAGCGGCTTGCTGCTCGCTTTTGGCGGACCATTGGTCGGCGCAGGCATTCTCATTGCCGCCATTGCTGGCCTAATCGTGCTCTCTAACATGGAGATAGGAATTTGGGGTGTGATCGGGGTGGTCTGTATCCTGCCGTTTGCCACGCTGCCGTTTAAGATTGTGATTACGCCTACGTTTCTTGACTTAGCGTTGGGCGGGGTATTTGCGGTGTGGGCATTACGTCTCGTGACCGGCCGTCAGACCGAAGTGGTGACAGGCCCTGTCACTTTCCCTTTAATTATCTTTATCCTCGTCACACTGTTTGCCTTTGTGTTTGGGATGCCAAATGGACCGCTAACTTCACAGCTTTTGCGTAAATTTTCTGAGCTTATTTTGTCGCTCGTTTTTGTGGTCCTGCTTGTCGATTTTTGTCGAGATTGGGAACGGCTAGAACGGCTGGTTCGAATGGTTCTGCTCGCAGGCACCGGCGCGGCCGTAATCGGAATTGTCTTATGGTTGTTGCCAGATGAAACAGCCAATGACATATTAAACTTACTCGTGCGCTTTGGCTACCCCGAAGGGTTTGTCATTCGGTATGTCGAGGACAATCCGGCCGAGCTTGAAAGAGCCATTGGGACATCGGTTGATCCAAACGTATATGGTGGATTGCTCGTTTTAATCGGGACGTTGGCTGCACCACAGCTTGTGGCTAAAAGATCGATATTTTGGGGTAAACGCTGGTTAGCATGGGGTGCCTTCTTATCTGTCTTTGTGGCTCTGATCCTAACAAATTCACGCGGAGCGTTGGTTGGACTGGCGGCCGGAGTTGGCTTTTTAGCTCTGATTCGTTATCGGCAGTTGATTCCATGGGGTGTGGCGGCACTGGCCGTTTTGGTGCTGTTTATCTTTCCACCCACGCAAAACGCGATCACATCTGCGGTACGCTTTGTAGCTGGTGAAAGTACGGCCGATCTTGCTACAGCTTACACAGAACGGCTCTCTGAAGGGTTTCAGGGTGAAGACCTCGCAACTCAGATGCGCTTTGGCGAATATCAAGATGCGATTTCGCTCATTCAGCGGTATCCATTATTTGGGGTGGGGTTTGCAGGTTCGCCCGATATCGATTTGTACTTGGGTGTGGCTAGCGTGTATCTGACGATAGGCCAGCAAATGGGTGTTTTGGGTCTGATATCATTTGCGGTGGTCGTCGGCTCTGTTTTTTATCAAGCATGGCAAGCGAGGGGCTTGTTTGAGAATAATCCAGATCGTGATCCGATTTGGTTAGGCTTGCACAGCGCCATCTTTGCCGGATTGGTTGTCGGCATTTTTGACCATTATCTGTTTAATTTAGAGTTTCTACACGCGGTAACGATCTTTTGGATGTTGTTGGGTCTGGCCGTTGCGGCAACACGGCTGGAATTGTTGCGGGATCGTTAAGAAAGTACTATTTGCCCTTCCTAAGGGGCAATGGTCGATGTGTATAGGCCGGCATGTTGTAAGTAGATTAATCCAAAGACAAGCTGCTTTCTTCAAACTTAGCTTTTAAGAATCGGCCGTGTGCAAGCAATCCCTTCGAGTCGTTTTTGTGAATATCCTCAATCGTTTCTTTTAACTCTTTGTCGAGAATATCAAGCTGTTCTACCAACGTGGCATGGGCCGTTTTTCCGTTGCTGAGCTTGCGTTCTTTGGCTAAACGTGGCGAAAGTTGCAGGTAGTTGTCGAGTGTTTGAGGCAGATACTTGATGGCTGTCTGACGGACCACATAGATATCGCTTGATGCGCTGTTGATATCTTGGATATGTGGAAAAATCTCAAGCAGTGAGTTGCGAATGCTAATGACCCGCTGCAAAATCTCATCTGATAGCTGGCCTCGAATTGAACGGAGATAGGCGTCTAATATCTCTTTCACTTCATCTGTTGTATATTCGCTGATATCTCCCGGCCGGATGCCTTGCCCCAAGACAAATTCAAGCGCACGGTTTTTTGTTTTATCGCTAGCAAAAGTAAGCCCTACGCTACCCGCTAAGGCAGCAGCGCCTCCGGCCGCAATGAAAGGGGCAAACACCGGCATCACAAACGAGCCTAAAATTGTTGCGCCGATGATGGCTGCATTTCGCGGCCGGAAAATCGCTTCTTGAACAACTGCGCTTTTAGCTGATGTATTTAACTCTGGTTTTGCCATAGGATTGAACGAGTGAAAAAAATCGTTTGTGTCTGCTATCCAAAGGAAATCTTTTGGAGAATGGTTATTTTTTGTTGATAGCTTAAAATAGAACTAAATTATAAGCGGGATTCTGACGAATGCCAGATGATAAATCAATACGATAGAAAATCGATAATGATTTAGATCGCTTTTAAATTTTATCTTACCGGTTACGCTTAGTCGTCATCGGCGCAACAACCATAGAATCCTTCCGTACAGTTTTAGAAAAAGCAACCCTATGACCAATCAATCTAAATTTATATTTGCCGCCATTATTATCTTTGCACTTTTGGTTACCGGAGTGACTTGGGGGCTCGAGCAATTTAGCTATTATACGCTCCCCACACGTGGGGGAATTACTACTTCTATCGAGGTAGCTGTGCCCCCCAACCTTGTTAACTGGGTTGAATCGGCCGCTACTGACTTTAATAGTAGTAATAGCCAAGTGACAGTCACTGTTATTGAAGTAGATAGTAAACGGTTCGAAGCTGTTTTAGGTGGTAGTTCAGACTCTTTGCCTGATGTTTGGATTCCTGAAGCTACTTTTGTAGCCCAACAAAGCGGATCGACCGCTTTTAATCGAGATGGACTATCGGTTGCGTCTGATTCACTGTTGTGGGCCAAGCCTGCTAACCAGACATATGTGTTAGATTGGCAACTTTTGCATGACGCGGCCGCAACCGATCTGCAATTTAGCATTGCACTTCCTCGCTCAAATAATACGACAGCGATTGCCACCTGTTTATCAGCTGCCCGCACCTTTCATCAAACTGATCAGCTAGATTTTGCACTGGCCAACGATTCGGCTTTGAAAAGCTGGTATCGTGAGATCGAAGATGCGATTCCGAACCAAACTGATCCATATGCACAGTTGGTGCGTCGGCCGCCTGCGATTGATGTGGTCATGATCACCAATTCAGAAGGTGCAAATTTAGATGGTGGTTTTGAGACAGCTGATCCCCTCTATGATGTTACATTTGACTATCCATATGTGACTCGCTCATCATGGGCCGAACTTTCGGCCGAAGAAGCTGATGCCAAGCAAGCGGCCGCGGATCGATTTTTTGAAGCGCTTACGGCTACGGCCACGCAAAACGACTTGCCGGGATTGGGTTTATCAACCGCGGCCGGAACCGATTCCGCTGCCAATAGCCGTGTGATTCAGGCTTTGCAATGGTGTTGGCAGTAGTAAACAGTCGTGCTGGCAATAGCAAGCAATAAAAGAGATGCTAGATATGAGGTGTTGGATGCTAGTATGTCCTCGACCTAGTATCCAATATCTGAAACAGGAAACGAACTTATGAAATTAGATAAATTATTTAAACGGATAGGAGCGATGGCCATCATCTTTGTGATGTTTGGCTGTGGCTTCTCGCTGGGTGGTGACTCAGACGATGGCGGCGGTGGCTTGTTTGGTGGCGGTGAAGTGTCAATGCCGGACAACGCTATCGAAATATCAATCATTTATGCCCCTGAAAGCGACTTGTACATGCCAGAAGCGATTGATAATTTCAACCGCAGCTATGCAGATGGGGTGAACCCGGTGACGGGGGAATCTCTGGCTAGCGGAGAACGGCCGATTTTTGTTGTCGGTGAGCCAGGCTCATCGGGCAAGATTCATCAGGGGATTATCAATGCATTTATCGCCCCTAATAACGCAAATGTAGCTAAACCAGTTATCTACTCGCCGTCAGTGAGTCACTGGCTCGCCTTGGTTAACTTCCAGACCGGCCGTGAAGTGTTTGATTTAGCTGAAGCACAACCAACCGCACTTGCCCCCGTTGTAATGGCGATTTGGGAAAGCCGCCTCGAAGCGATTAAAGCAAAGAGCGGAAATGAGGATATCGGCTGGGAAGAGCTACTACAGGTTATGGACTCACCAAATGGGTGGGCCGATTACGGCATTGAAGGGGACCGTACGACTGTTTATTATGGGCACACTGACCCATATGTGAGTTCTACGGCGTTGAGTACGCTCATTGCTGAGTTTTATGCGTCAACGCTCTACACGGCCGGAGAATCGACAGCACGTCGTCTTGAGATGAGTTCGGTGCAAAGTGAAACAGTTCAGGATGGGGTGCGTGATATCGAATCACTCGTTAAGCATTACTCGTCAAGAACAACTGAGTTTAAAGAATATATTGCTCAAGGACCTGATTACTTGGACTTTGTGGCATTGGAAGAAAATGACCTGATTTTCATCAATCAGGGTAAAACCAGCTACAAGCCGCCTGAACCATTGGTGGCTCTTTATCCAAAAGAAGGGACCTTTTGGCATGAGCATCCGTTTGGAATTGTGAATGCGGACTGGGTAACGGCCGAACAGCAGGACGCTGCCAAAGTGTTCACAGAATACATCCGCTCAGAAGAAGTTCAGCTTAAAGTCATGGAAAATGGTTTCCGGCCGGTGAACCCTGCCGTGCCAATCGGCTTCCCGATCTCAACTGAGTTAGGCGTTGACCCTAATAAACCGACCAATATTTTGACGGTTCCTGATGCTGACGTCATTGCGGCCGTGCAAGCAAGCTGGCAGTTTGTGAAAAAACAGGGTGATATTTTCCTTGTTGTTGACACATCAGGTTCAATGTACGGTGATAAGCTTGACGAGGCGAAATCAGCTTCATCTGCCTTCTTAGACGGCATGTCTGTGCAGAATCGAGTCGGTTTGATTGAGTTTAACAAAGATGTTTCGGTTGTATCTCAACTGTCGTCACTTGAATCGACATCGGCTCAAACAAAGCAGCAGATTGAAAATCTATTTGCTGACGGAGACACCGCTCTCTATGACTCGATTATTGAAGCGATTGATACGTTGCAGGCTGTTGGTGAATCTGAAGGGGATCGTATCCGTGCTATTTTGGTGCTCAGCGACGGACAAGACACATCAAGTGTTGCCAGTTTAAATGCTGTGGTATCGAAAGTGCAGGCCGCTAGAACCGGCCGTAATCCGATCTTGGTGATTCCTGTTGCTTATGGTTCAGATGCTGATATTTCGGCTCTGAATGCGATTGCACGGGCGTCAGCTACGAAAGTTCAGTCTGGGAATCCTGAAGACATTCAGGCACTTCTAGACCTGCTGAGTAGCTACTTCTAAGCTCGCTCTAGAGAAAACGAAATGCAAAAGGGGCGTCAGATTCTTAAAATCTGACGCCCCTTTTTTTATGCCTTCATCTTTTCGTTTTTAGCATCAAACAGCGGCTCTTTTGCGACAGTCGCAGAGAAAAATTTATCGAAGTATTCGATGCTTAACTTTGTCCCAGGCTTGGTGTACTCAACCGGCAAGTAGCCATAGGCAATGGTCTTACCCACAGAGTAGCCGTGGTTTGATGTGGTTACATACCCTATTGCCGAACCAGAGCCGTTGAAAATCGGCTCGTAGCCAAACAATGTAGCGGTCGAGTCATCGAGGGTAATGCAGGTAAGCTTTTTCTTGAGCCCTTTTTCTTTCAGGGCGATACACGCCTCTTTGCCGATAAAGTCGGCCGGCTTGCGCAGTTTGACCGTCCAGCCTAATCCAGCTTCATACGGGGAGTATTCGGTGTAAACATCTGCTCCCCACAAGCGATACCCTTTTTCAAGCCGGAGCGAATCCATCGCACCCATCCCGGCCGCAATCATGTCAAACTCACGCCCGGCCGACCATAGATCGTCCCAAATTGTGAGGGCCGCATCCATCGGCACATGCAACTCCCAACCTAGTTCACCCATGTATGAAATCCGCATCGCATAGACCTTGTGATAGCCGATCTCAAGCCATTGGCCTGTGTAATACGGAAATGATTCGTTGCTTAACCCTTCGAAGCAGACCTGTTCCATTACCTTTCGTGCATTTGGGCCGAAGACCCCGATCCCAGCATAGCTGTCAGAAATGTCATTGATGTAGACACTTCCATCTTTAGGTGCATGTTGTTTGACCCAGTGCAGGTCTTGCGGCCGGGTTCCTTCACCCACAAACATCCAATATTTGTCAGATGCCATCCGTGCCACAGCTAGGTCACGCTTGACTCCACCTTTTTCTGTGAGCCAGCAGGTGTAAATCACACTGCCAACCGGCTTGTTCATTTCGTTTGAGCACAGATAGTTGGCAAACTCAACCGCTTTGGGGCCAGCAACTTCGATGATGCTCAGACCGGTCAAGTCCCACTGTGACACGTTGTTACGTGTTTCTAGATGCTCTGCACCTTGAATGGGGG
>JBGCDP010000115.1:0-18768 GCA_045105475.1 Anaerolineae bacterium | reverse complement strand
GCCAATACTCGGTTCATCAAGCACGTACAGGACGCCCATCAACTGACTACCGATTTGTGTTGCCAAGCGAATACGCTGCGCCTCGCCACCGGACAATGTTCCGGCAGTACGGCTAAGAGTCAGATAATCGAGACCAACGTTGACCATGAAACCCAATCGGTCGCAGATCTCTTTCAAGATCATATGGCCGATCATTTTTTCTCGATTGCCAAACGGAGTTCGTTCTTCATCGGACAGCATATTGGCCCATTCCAACCCTTCTTGAATCGAGAACGCGGTAATTTGATGGATTGGTTTATCCGCAACGGTCACTGCGCGTGCAACGTCGCTCAGGCGACTGCCTTGGCAAGCTGCACACGGCCGGTTGCTCATGTAATCCTCTAGCTTGTTACGCACATAATCTGAGGTTGTTTCTCTGAAACGGCGTTCCAGATTAGGAATAACCCCCTCAAACTTAGTCTCGTAAACTCGCTTAGCACCCTCACGATTTTTGTATTCAATCGCCACACTTTTATCGTTGCCATAAAGCAAGATGTGCTGTTGCGCTGTATTTAACTCACGCCATGGTTTGTTGAGCGGGATTTTAAAATGGTCGGCCGTTGCTTTGAGCAGTTGCCAGTAATACCCCTGTTTATCATCCGTTGGCCATCCTTCAATCGCCCCATCAGACAACGTTTTTCCTTCATCCGGCACCACGCGCAATGGATCGATCACCTTGTTAATGCCAAGCCCTTGGCACGATGAGCAGGCCCCATGAGGGCTGTTAAATGAAAATGACCGTGGCTCAATTTTGGGAATACTCGTCCCATCATAGGCACAATATAGATGCTCTGAATAAAGATGATCAACCGGGTTTTCAGGGTCAGTCACATCATTGATAATGACAACCCCTTCGCCCAATCCCAACGCCGTTTCAATTGAATCGGTAAAGCGAGTGCGGTCAGATGCGGCCTCTTCAGTAGATGAGTCCGCATGAGTTGTCACTTTGACTCGATCAACAACCGCCTCAATCGTGTGATTTTTATAGCGTTCTAACTCAATCGTATCGTCGACATTGTAAATTGTGCCGTTAACCCGGACGCGTACAAATCCAGCTTTACGTACATCTTCAAAAATGCCCAAATGCTGTCCTTTACGGTCTCGAATCAATGGGGCCAAGATTTGGATACGCGCTCCATCTGGCATTTGCAGCACCTGCTCAACAATCTGATCGGCCGACTGCGGCTGCACTTTCCGCCCGCACTTGGGGCAATGGGGTGTCCCCACCCGCGCATACAGCAAACGCAGATAGTCATAAACTTCGGTCACCGTTCCAACTGTTGAGCGTGGATTATGGCTCACACCCTTTTGATCAATAGAAACGGCCGGGCTAAGACCTTCAATTTGATCAACATCAGGCTTTTCCATCTGACCCAAAAACTGTCGAGCATAGGCTGACAACGACTCAACATACCGCCGTTGCCCTTCTGCAAAGATAGTGTCAAATGCTAGCGACGACTTACCAGAACCTGAAAGGCCGGTAATAACAACGAGTTTGTTACGTGGAATTTCCACGTTAATATTTTTCAGATTGTGCTCACGTGCGCCACGCACGATAATTTTGTCGAGTGTCATAGTTTTAAATAAGGGCAAAAATAAAATTGGGGACGTCAGCTGAATTGGTTCTAGCGATTGGCCATTACGATGAGATGGATTGCCTATTGGCAATTAAGTAGAACTTATGTTCAATTATAACCTAATTTTGCAGTATAACACCCTCGATTTACTCAAGCCCAATATTCTGATTTTTATTCGATATTTAAAATAGCAACTGAATATCGCAAGATAAAAGGTACAATTCAGTAAGTTCAGCGTATTGCTCCTTATTTGGTCAAAATGACAATCATTAATTGGCCCAACTGGCTTCAATATCTCAAAATATCTAAATTTAATGATGAAGAGATATTGTCAAAGACTGCAGAGGAAAAAAATGGCATCCCAAAAGGGAAAAACCCAAAATTATCGCTTGATCTTCGTTGGGGACGAAATCTGGCATCAAGAACAATACGAGACTTGGCTGCCGTTTATTAAACGGCTCGAACAAGAGTACCCAGCTTTTACCTGCTCAAAAATTTCTGATCGGTTTGTTTCAGATGAAATCTATGCGCAGCAGGATAAGATGAAACGTTTAGAACTATTTTTGCTAAACCCAGAGGGTGAAGTTGTATGGTCTGTAACAGGGGATTGGTCACCCATCAAAGCGGAATCACTCGATGACGAACTCATCAAACTAACAGAGCTTTTTGATGACTTTTATTAGCCACTGGTTGCCACAGGTGTAAAAGCAAAAGCATGACGAACCAAGCCTGCGAACAATCCCGTCATACGCCATCTCTATCTGCTACGACTCGCTAACAGGGCAACATCTCTTAAAGATATGCCTACCCTAAAATCCCTTTCTCTAAAATCCCGGCCGCCTGGTCCGCAATTGACACCAACACCTCGGCCGCCGGACGGATCTTTTTGATCATACCGACACCTTGCCCTGCAACCCCCGGATTTACATCGATACGCCCTTGCGCATCGGCCGCTTTAAGGATGCGGTCTGTGAAAGTCAGCTGCTGATGCATGGGCAAAACGTCTAACCCAGAATTGTTAAATTCATCGTAATAAACCCCAGGGATCAAACGTGCTCGTTTACCAGAGTACGCATTAGACAATGCGGTCCCTGTCTCTTTTGTATTGATTAAAACTTGCTTTTGCCCTCGGGTAATTCGAGCTTCTGGCGTGGCTAAAAATGCACTCCCTAACCAAACCCCATCAGCCCCCAGCGCCAAAGCGGCAACCATGCCACGGCCGTCCATAATGCCACCTGCACCCAAAACAGGCACACGACCAGCCACCTCATCCACAACCTGCGGAATCAGAGCCATCGTCCCGACCGTGCTGTTATGCCCACCCCCATCATTTCCTTGAGCCACCAGAAAATCGACACCATTGGCCAATGATTTTTCAGCGTGGCGAACCGCCCCCACAACCACACCTACTTTCATATCAAGGTTCATCTCTTTCGCGCGGGTAATTAAAAAGCCTGGGTCCCCAATGCCAGCCACATAAACCGGCACATTGCAGTCAAGTATGCATTCAAGCTGTTCACGGATAAAAGCGGGATCGAAAATCGGAATATCAGCCTGGGGAAGATCGCCTAAATCAAATTTGTCTCCAAACATCTGCAAAAACTCTTCATGCTCGGCCGGAAGTGTCGCGTCTAACTTCAGCGGATTATCGAGGTTGCCTTTGGTCACGCTAAACGGAATCAGCGTATCGACCCCAAACGGCTTGTCGGTCATCTCGCGCACCTGGGCGATTTGCTTACGCAGCTCTTCGGGCGGCACAAACGCCCCACCGATAACGCCTAAGCCACCTGCCTCAGAAACCGCCCCGGCTAGCTCGGGTCCGGCCGGGGAGACAATGCCACCCATACCGGCTGAGAAAATAGGATATCGAATCCGGAAAAAGTCACAAACTCTAGTATGAAGAATTGATTTAGCCATGGGGGGAACCTCTTTGGATTAAACAGGGAGAAAACGACATATTAAAATTGAACTTTAGCTCAAGCTTGATAAGTTGCAAAAGTCGCAAATATACAGTGTAGTTAGCATGCCGCTACCCATAACCTCCGGCTTGCTTTTCACCTAATTTGAGTAAAATAGAGAAAAGAGGTTCCCCAGAATCTATCTCGAGGTGTTTGCCACCGACATCTCGTTTTACTACCCAAAAATAAGCAGCTCCCCAGTTGAATCGAATCGATTTAGTCACACTCACTTTTATTCCAATTCAAAGCTGATAACATTTCATTATGCCATCTATAAACTGTTCTGATTTTGAAATTTCATGGTCGACCAATCGCATAAAAAGTGATTTAACCTTGATACTCGTTGCGGGTGCAGGCGGCCGTCATCTCGACTGGCCCAAAGAGCTGCGCCATAATCGTCTGGTCAACACACTTTCACTTGATTTGCCTGGCCATTTCAAGCTAACGGGAGAACCGTGCACCACAATCGAACAAATGGCTGATGTCATCGGTTGTGTTGTAGAAGATCAAAAACTACAAAGAGTTGTGGTTGCGGGCCATTCGATGGGGGGGTGCATCGCTCAAGAGATCGGCGCTAGGCAGCCTGCATGGTTAGACAGCCTGATTTTAATGGGAACAGCTCCAGTGATGCCGGTTCACCCGGCCATCCTAGAAAATATCCATACAGACTTAGACAAGGCGGCCGATTTTGTCACCAAATATGCATGGTCGGGCAAAGGATATGGGCTCATAACGGGTGCTGTACGCAAAGCGATTATGGAAAACCGGCCGGAAACCCTCTATGCTGATTTTTCTGCGTGCAACAACTTTGACATTCGGGATCGCCTTTCAGACATCAGTGCGCCCACCCTAGTCATAGGTGGCAAGAGAGATAAGTTCACCCCTCTCAAACAAAGTGAGTTCATGGTTGAACATATCCCAAACGCTACACTGCATGTGCTCAATGCGGCCGGCCATTACATGGCGCAAGAACAGCCCCTACCGCTCACCCGTGTCATCACATCTTTTCTAAAAAAACGGAAATCAGAGAATTGATTTAAGAAAGGGGTGCAAATTTGCGATAGCTCGCCCACGGTGGCTAATCAACTGCTTATCGCTTGAGGGGACTTCGGCCATCGTTTTCCCATCAAACCCATCGGGTATAAAGATCGGGTCATACCCGAATCCGTGTGTGCCTTTAGGCTCAAATGAAATTCGGCCGGGGCATATCCCTTCAACCGTCTTTAAAACTTCTCCGTTTCCATCGGTGACAGCAATCACACATCTAAATTGAGCCGTTCGATCAGCTTCAGCAACATGCTCTAGGTTCTTTAGCAAAAACAGATACCGTTCTTCATGTGTCATCTCTGGCGTCCCATAGCGGGCGGTATATAGACCGGGTGCACCGCCAAGTGCATCGACCTCTAATCCCGAATCATCAGCCAAGGCAATATGCCCGGTTAGCTTGCTCCACTGGGTCGCTTTTAAAATCGCATTTTCTGTAAATGTAGAGCCTGTTTCTTCAACATCCATCTCAAAGCCAGTATCATTTTGACCAATCCAATCGATATTGAGATCAGCGAGTAATTCAGCAAAATCTCTAACTTTTCCCTGGTTCCCAGTCGCTACGAGTAATTGTTTCATTATTCTCTTCCCTTATTTCCTGTGTTCAGCACCTAGTCAAGGTTTTACTATGGACACTAGATAGTTGCTTTGCCATAATTATGCGGCTGTCTTTTGGAAACGTCCATGAAATATTATTTAGTCATCATCCCCTTACTCTTGATTAGTTTAGCGGCTTGCAACAATCGCCCCCCTACTCAAATCGAGACTGACATTGCAACCACTATACCTACTGTTGTGGCTATGCCCGAGCTTGTCATCAGCCAAGATCGAAGTGGTCCCAACGAACAAATATTTGTTGAAGGGTTCAATTTCCCGACCAACCAAGTCATTGTCATCTACTATGCTGATAATGAAACAAACTTGGGACCGGCGGTTGCCCAAATTGTCTCGAATGCAGAAGGAGACTTTGTCTTAGAACTTCTGACCCCCACCGCCTGGCCAGGCGCAGACTTTAGGGGTGAGACTCGCTTACTAGTTGTTGCAGAAGCGGTTGACTCATCGACGATGGCTTCAGCTCCGGTAGTGATTGACTATGAGGATGCTTTGACCCGTTTTGAAAACCTAACAGCAGGATATGCTGTTGAAATTCCGGCCGTGTGGGAAGCCACCGCATCGCAAACAACCCCCTTGGGTGAGTTGGTAATGCTAGGGCCAGATCCTATTGTTCCAGGCAATCCAAGCAACAGCATGATTATCTCGGTTGATCCAGAGCTTGTTGATGAAGCAGCGGCCGCTCAATATTTGATTTGTGGTGAACCAAACTGCACAGAAGATATCCCCTTTACGATAACAACCGTCAATGGACTAGATGCCAGAAGTTTGGTAATTGGCAGCGAAAACACCCCAGATCTCGAGTGGTTTTTCGTTCGGTATGAAGATCGACTGATTTATTTCACGCTGCATGACCCACTCACCTTAGAAACATTAGACGGATTGGTTCAATCATTTGCCTTGATTGATGCCGTTGCTAGCGAAGTTTCGGCCGATGCCGACATCACATCTCCCACACCAGAAGCAGCAGCGATTGCCGCAGTAGATCCATCTCCCACAGAGACATCTACCAGCTCGCCTGAACCTGAACCCACGGCCGAAGAAGAGACTCCAGAATCGACGGCCACATCAACAGCAACATTAACTCAAACACCCACCGCGACAGCAACGGCGACAACCACAGTTGAACCAACGACAGAAGCAACTGAAACAGCGACAGCCACTGCGACCGCTACCGCAACACAAACTTCAACCCCTTCACCAACTTCGACATCGACTGCAACAGCCACTGCGACGCCAACTGCCACTGCGACAGCCACTCAAACACCAACCTCATCTCCAACATTGACAGCAACTGCGGAGCCACAGGTTACAAGCACCAGCACAGTCGCCATTATAGGCCCATTGCAAACCTCGCTTGATTTACTCACGATCCTATCAAGAGGTGCTCAGGATGAAGAAACACTTGAGTATTTTACGAGAAACGCGCAATCACAAATTGTCGACCCATCTGGGATTCTAGAATTCTTACTCTTAGAACGTAGGCCATTTGCATTTGAGGTTGAACGCTTACTCGGGTCACCAACAGTCCGGGCGCAGATAGAAACCTTCTCAGGTGGTCCAATCGTCGTTGTCGACCTTGAATTCATCCTTGATAACGGCCGTTGGCGCATTGACGCTGTAACTACAGAAAGTCCAGCTGTTCCTACAGTGGAGCCAGAAGGAACCGTTCCAGCAGGGGAAGAAGGAACCGTAACGCCAGAGCCTGAAGAATAAGCATTAATAGCCTGTGTAGGCTGTATTGGCAGCGAATAGTTTAGTGTGTAAGAGGAAGGCTAAAGCGAAAAGTTGTTCCGCCTGCTGAAGTTTCTTCAACTTCAATGGTCCCACCGTGAGCTTCGACCGCCATTTTACAAAAAGCAAGTCCCAAGCCGCTACCGCTCTCATCGTGGTCCCCTGTCGCAAACTTTTCAAAGATATGAGTGGTCATGCTACTGCTAATACCCGGTCCGGTATCTTTGATGCGAATATCGATAATCTTCAACTCTCGATTAATCTCACATGAAATACGAATGTTTCCTTCTTCAGGCGTAAACTTTAGTGAGTTGCCCAAAAGGTTTTGAAAGACTCGTGAGATCAAATCTTTATCTGCATCGACAGTTACAAGCCCAGTAAGCTCTGCACAATTACTTTCAATCGTGACATTTTTCTTTTGGGCCTCAGGCACCATCAACTGCATACTTTCTTTTATTGATGAGCGAATATCAAAGATTTCGCGAGAAAGCGGCATTTTTCGATCTTCAAGCCGGCTGATATCCAGAATCGCATTGACGAGCCCTAACATTCGCTCGACCTGGGCCGATGAGATATCAAGCATCTGGGTTTCTGACTCACCTAAAGCATCTTGACTATTTAACGTGTCGGTCAACAGCTTAAGCCCTGTATCTAGCATCCAAAGCGGATTTTTCAGGTCATGAACAATGCTGTGTGTTAAGTCGTCACGCATACGGGTCAGCAGTTTTTCTTCTGTAATATCCCGAATAATGCACAAGTAGCCGATATATTCATCTTCACCAACCACCGGCAAGAACGAAATAGTAATGACGTTTGAAGCGATGTCATACTCTTCGGAAACAACCTCGAAGCTGTCAGGATCGGCCGATTCTATAGAAACCAGCTGGTTCGAAAACCTCTGCGCAAACTCAGAATAACCGGCTTTTAGCAGATTCTTGCTTAGCTCACTCACTGATTTACCCAACCATTCAGTCGGCTGCTGATAGAGGTTGAGAAGATTTAAAGCAGGTTGGTTTACCACCAAAATATCTTGATTTTGCCCAACCAAAATAATCCCATCATTACTAGAGTTGATTAAGGCCTCAAGACGCCCTTGCTGTTCCGAAATCTCTTGAAACAAATATGCATTGGTAATTGCCAAAGATGTTGCTTCTGAGATCGATTCAATAAGCGTTACTTCATCTTCTGAAAACGCATACGGCCGTGAATCGCCAAAAGCCAAGACGCCATCTACAACACCGCGTTTTTGAATAGGGACGTAAACTTCACTTCTTGATTTTGGATTAAGCGGCGTATGGGTAGCAAGCCCCAGCGTGTTGATAATTTCAACACGTTTATTTTGAGTAAACGATTCGCCAGCAGCCGTTGTCGCATCGAGACCAACTTTGTAGTGGGTGGCAGGCGGATGAATACCTTCACGGGCCACAGGGACAAGATATTTGCCAGTCTCATCAACTCGCAAAATAACGGCCGTTGACCAACCGGTTAATTCTGTTACTTTTTTGACCGTACTAATTTCTACAGAGCCTGGCGTAAGCTTCTGACTGATAAGTTGTAACACGTCATAAAGGGATGTTTGACGATCAACCATCCGCTTTTGTTCTTCAAATATTTGAGAATTACGAACGGCTAAAGCGATTTGACTCGCAGCATCCTGCATCAACCCCAAGTCATCATCACGAAAATGATTTTTACGCTGATGGATCAGGGTTAAAATTCCTGTCACAACAGTGCCACTATTGATCGGCACGCCTAAAACGGAGCCTGCTTCATAAGGGGCATCAGGCAAAGTAATCCAACGCTCATCGTTCCCAGCATCGTTCAAGATGACCGCTTGGCCTGTGCGAAAAATCCAGCTCGCTAAACCATCACGCATCACCTGCCCGACAAGTTTTTTAGATTCGTCACGTTTGTTTGAGCGGCGTGAAAGATAACTATTTGTAACCTTGCCGCCTGAATCAACAAGCAGTAGGCTGCCGCCCTCAGCGTGTGTTGTCGTGCAAGCCGCATCTAAAATCTTTTCAAGAGCTACCTCAAGCGAAGTAGTCATAGCAGTAGACCGAACCATTCTTAAAAGTCTGTCTGAAAGATCCTGTCTAGCAAGTAGTTCTCCCTGAATCTCTTGCTGACGATTTAGCATATCCTGCATAAACCGGCCGTTCTGCTTTAGATCGTCAGACTGATCTCTATATAAAGCCAATTCTTTTTTCGAGGAGACGTAAGCAGCAAACAAAAAAGCGATAAGCAAGAAAGAAATGAGGGTGATGATGCCGAGTAGAACCAGAGCCACTGTCGTATCCCGACCAACTACAAGAAACTCATAGGCAAAGGTTGCCACAATAGCAACCGAAATCAGAACAGTCGCGGTCGGTAAATAAGAAGACCAGCCTTTTTCTGAAATCAATAAAGGATTTTTTATTGGGGTTTGCTCTGCACTAGATAGTTCTGATCTCGTGCGAGAAGTTTCAACTTGTGTCATCAGTTGGGCTTAAAGAGAGGGTGCAAAATTATAAAGCAAAAGGCGAAAAAAAGATTATTAATAAATAGCTCAAGCTATTAGGTTTTAGTACTAGAGTGTATGTTAACGTTTCAGAGCAACAAAATAAATGAACCATGGTCCTATAGGCTCTTAATAAAGCCAAAACAGTTGCCCAATTGATCAAATCTACAGGCTCGACTGCATCGAAGTCAGTCTATTAGAGGCTTAGACCCATGTTTTACTTGTAACACATGGACGCTACATTAATTCTAGGTTACTAGAATTAACAGTTCAGGTAGCAAGAAGTTCGATTTAAATTTAACTCGACAAGATCGATCTTACTTTTTCACGCCGTCGAACTTTCCGATCTTGACGTCGTTCTTCTTTTATTTCATCAATCGATTGACCGATGCTTGCATCCAAATAATCTTTTCTACGCCGGGTTTTAACAATACCTTCTCCGCCCAAGTCATAAACACGGCTTCGGAGATAGTCGGTTAATTCTTGCTTCTTGGAAAACTGATTGTACTCGTGTGGCAAAATCGGGTCGCCTATCTCAATTTTTTGTAGCGTATTGCGTTTATTAGTGAGCTCATGCAGAAAAAGAGCTTCACGTAGGATATTGCTGATTTGGCTCAAGGTATGAAATTTACGGCTGTTACGGCCGTGGAAATAGACTGGAATTACGGTAGCTTGGCTCTGCTGGATCAGTTTGGCTGTAAACAGCTTCCAATCAAGACCAGTTGTTGGGCCAAAGAACCCTTCAGACGTCATCACGCCTCCGGCCGGGAAAACTATTACAGCATTGTCAGCATCAAGCATTTCGAGAGCACGCTTTTTGGTACGAATATTCAAGCGATTGGCTTCACGAGTCTCGTCAAATGCAATGGGGAGCATATTGGCTTCAAACTCATTGAATTTTGCCATCGTATTATTAATCAGGATCGCCCAATTTTTGCGAAGCTGAGCCGCAAAGTGGCCAAGAATCAACCCATCTAGCAAACCATAAGGGTGGTTTGCTATAAAGACCAGCGGCCCTTCGGCTGGGATTTGGCTTAACCCGTTAGCAGACAACTCCACTTCAACTCCCATCTTATCCAACACTTCGCGAAAGAATTCCGGTTTACCTGCATAATCATCCGGAATCTCTTCATAAATCTTTATAATGTCATCGCGGCTCGACAATTGTTCAACTGTCTTAATAAACCACTTTTTAAGTGGGTGATAGTGATCAAGCGCGTATGTTAAACCTTCAGGTGTTTTCATAAATCTTTATTTTCAAATGATATTTGTCAGGCATGTTCCAGCATTGCAAATTAAAGTATCAAAATCAGCACTATGTGAATTTGATACTATTTGGCACCAGACTTTTGATTTCTTTTTTAAAAACTTATCGTGTATTTAGACTCCCGTCCAAAAGCTATTTGATTAAAGTTTACACATTTAGAAGCAAAACTCCATGATATTTTAAGACTACATGAGACTTTACGAAATCCTCAGAACTTTCCTCAAATATTGGAAACCTTTTTTATCTAAGCTACCATTAAAGCTGTGATTATTTGGCGCATTAAACGCACCCTCCTTGTTTTGGCATTCCCAATCCTGCTGATCCTGACCGGCTGTTTACAAACAGGTAGGCCAACGGCCGAGCAGAATACTCGAGCCGAACAAACCCTAGCTATAGATGTACCAACTTTGGCCCAAGCCATTGTGCTACCAACCGAAACAAACACCCCTTTCCCCACCGCAACTACCCCACCGACTTTTACTCCAATCCCGCCAACGAATACCCCCTCACCCACCCCGTTTGTTTTTAATCAATCTACGCCATTGCCCACCGGCGCTGCGGTTGACCCAGCTTCGATACGCGCGACATCTACACCCGCGCAAATTGTGGTGACGGCCGACCCTCAGCTTGAGCTAGAAAAAATCGAGTGGCGGCCGCCTCCGATGCCCGTCCCGCTCGCAATTCATCCAGATGATCACTATTGGCTGGCACGCCCCATACCCTCCGGCAAGCGCAATTATGACCTACCTTGGTTCCCGTATGGAAACGACGTCCTTATCCCGCAATATGCCCCCTATCGGGTGCATCATGGAGTCGATTTTCCTAATCCACCGGGAACCACCGTATTGGCGGCCGGTGATGGCACAGTCGTCTGGGCTGGACCGTTACCAAGTCCACAGAGCGGCATAAACTACTACGGGAATACGATCATTATTCAGCATGATTGGCAATGGGAAGGAAACGACGTATTTACTCTGTATGCCCATACACTAGAAATGTTTGTTGCTCAGGGAGATAAAGTTCGCCAAGGACAACTACTCGCTGGAGTTGGGCAGTCGGGACAAGTGAGCGGAAACCATCTGCATTTCGAAGTGCGTGTTGGAACCAACAACTACTGGTCATCACGAAACCCATCACTGTGGATGGCGCCATTTGAAGGGTGGGGAACATTGGCCGGCCGCTTTGTCGATCGTCAGGGAAATATGATTCCCAACGCAAGAATCACCGTTTTCCCGCTGAATACAACGTTTGATACTGAAATTCGGCGGCAGCGAACCTATATGGATGAGCGCTTGGTGCCTGATGAGGTTTGGAATGAGAACTTTGTCATCAACGATTTACCGGCCGGAAGCTATGAGATTCAAATTCGAATTGAGGCAGAACCAGGCTTAGAGCAACGGTATACTGATCAGGTTGAAGTGCTCCCCGGCCGGACCAACTTTTTGCTGGTGCAGGCTGATTTCGTCTATGTAGCCCCTATTCCGACTCCGGTCATAACCGGCACAATCGGCATTACTGGCACTTTTGGGATTACAGAAACGGTGCCAATCACCGGCTCAATTGATGGAGAATAGCTTCATTCAAGCACCCAAAGGTTTAGCCTAGTAATTCCCAAAAGCGTTTAGACATCGACTAAAAAATGAATTGAGCCAATTTAAAATTGATGCTTGACTTAGAGTTAACTCTAAATTGTATATTGGAGGCAAGATGAACCGCGAACTCACAATCCAACAAGCAGCCGCCGAGACCAGTCTGAGTGGGCACACCTTGCGTTACTATGAGCGGATCGGCCTTATTTTAGACATCGCTAGAGCCCAAAGTGGACATCGACGCTACAAAGCAGATGATCTTGAATGGATTAACTTTTTGAAACAGTTAAAAGCGACCGGTATGCCCTTGGCTCAAATGCAGCGATTTGCTCAGCTTCGCCGTGAGGGGGTCTTTACGACCAGACAGCGGCGTGAGATGCTAGAGCAACATCGTCAATCGATTCTGGACCAAGTCAACGCGCTAAACGAAAGTCTAGCAATGGTCGACACTAAGATTGCACGGCACCAGAAAAGTGAGGAGAACATGCGGGAATCTGATTAATTTTTAGAGGAAACCAAGATGAGTATCAATCACTCCCCCCGTCTAGCGTCTATATTACAAGCCAACAAAACATTTAAAGCACAAATCTTTGAAAACAAGCTTCCGGCCAGACAACCAGACTCATTAGCCGTCATCACCTGCATGGATCCTAGAATAAATCTTGAAGCACTAGGTATTCAGCAGTTTTCGGCCGATGGTGCTGGCCATTCGGCCGTGCGCATCATTCGCACAATTGGTGGCATGGCAGACGAACGCTCATTAATCATCGGTCTATTTCTGGCAGGGATCCGCGAACTCGTGGTGCTGATGCACACCGATTGTGGCTGCTGCCTGGCTCATTCAAAAATAGACATGTTGATTGAAAATATGCAGGATTCACTAACTCCCAATCAGCTCAAGAATGTTCATCAGAAAATTGGAGCACCTTTTCGTGACAGGTTACAAGCTCATTTAAAAACGTTTGAAAATCCGATTGCGGCCGTCAAGCAAGAAGTTGAACGGTTAAAGCAGCTCCCCTTCGTTCCGGAAGGCATTATCGTTCATGGACTTGTCTATGATGTAGCCACAGGCGATATAGAAGTTGTCGTGTCAGGTTAAAAAATAAAACGAGGGTTCCTACTCGTGCATTTTTGCCCCTTTAAAGATTTTGTCTACCTCTTTCCGGTCAGCCCGTATCGCCAGCCCAACAAGAGGCAGATCGGCCGTAGCATAGTTGGCCACTGTCTCCCGATTAGCCGAATCATGTCCGGTTGAGAACATATCCTCAATGTAAACGGCCGGTTTAATATCACGCCGCTCAGCTCGCGCCAAAAAAGTTGGAAGCTTCGCACGGCTCGCCTTCAGAATAATCATAGGCTGAGTACACAATGGGTGATACATCTGACCCGAACCATCGACATATTCTTCCCCCATAATATTTTCAGCTTGACCAATAATGCCAGAAGTCAAAAAGGCGACGACATTAAACTTTTGCCAGCTGGCCAAATCATCTGCAACTACAATGGCTATTTTTGTTGTGAATTCCATCTTTTAATTCTTTTCCTGAACGAGATATTGATTAAAGAATAGTAGCAAGCTTTGAAAAGCGCATCTTGCACAAAATTGCTTAAACGCTAAATCTGCCACGACGGGCTGACATCCATACCAGCGTCACTGCGCTCACCACGGATAAAGCGTTGGTGCGCGGCCGCCCCGATCATCGCTCCATTGTCGGTACACAGAAAAAGCGGTGGCGTACGCACCGGCACATCGAGCCGTTCGGCCATTTCCCGACGCAATTGAGAATTCGCACTCACCCCTCCTGCAATATGCACCCCTTTGGCCCCCGTTTCAGCCACGGCCCGGCCGGTTTTAATTACCAGCACATCAACGACCGCTTGCTGAAAACCGGCCGCTAGGTCATTCACCGGCAGTTCATCGCCCGCCCGTTCGATTTTTTGGATTTCACGCATGGCGGCCGTTTTTAATCCGCTAAAACTAAAGTTATACCCATCTTTCATGATAGCACGTGGGAATTCAAATCGAGTCGGGTCACCTTGCTTGGCCGCTTTGTCTATGTACGGTCCGCCAGGATAAGGCAAGCCCAGCAGACGGCCGACCTTGTCGAACGCTTCCCCGGCCGCATCATCAATCGTTCCACCCAGATGTTGGTATTCACAATGATCGGTCATGAGATACAGCTCTGTGTGCCCACCACTGACGACTAAAATTACCAATGGAAATTCAATTTCGTCAGCCCCATCGGCCAGCCACTGCGAGTAAACATGCCCTTCGATGTGATTTACACCCAATAATGGAATCCCGGTAGCCAATGACAACCCTTTCGCCATATTGACCCCAACCAACAACGAGCCGACCAATCCCGGCCCTTTCGTAACCGCAATACAGTCGATAGCGTCCCAACCCACTTGAGCCTGCTCCAGCGCCTCTTGCACGATAGGGCTAATCACCTCAACGTGTTTGCGTGAAGCAACTTCGGGGAAAACGCCCCCATATTTCGCATGGATCGCTTCTTGGCTAGCAACCGTATGGCCTAGGATTTCACGGCCGTCTTTGATCACGGCGGCTGATGTTTCATCACAAGATGTTTCAATTGAAAAAATAAGTGTCATTAGATTAATTTTCGCACGTTCAACATGCCTTTCAAGTTTTTAGCCCTCATCCTCGCCAGATTCTTCAAACTCCATTCCCAAAAACCGGCCGATGAGTTGATTCACCTTCTCAGGCTCGTCATGTTGCACCCAATGGGTTGCTTCTTCTAGAAAGTAAAGCTGTCCATCATCGCAATAGTTTAACGACTTCACGGCCGTCTTTCTTGTCAGCGCAACATCCTGCGCTCCCCACACAATCAGGAGCGGGATGTGAACCTTTGGCTCGCGGAATTGTGGCGAGTAACGCAGCAAGGCCCGATACCAATTGATCATTGAGCGCAAGGCGTTCGGCTGCGCCCAGGCTTCTTGATACTTTTGCAAATCTTCGGCCGTGAATGTGTCCGGATGGCTTGAGCCCTCTAAAATTTTCATGCGGGGAACCAGCCATTCTGGTAACCAAGGAAGTTGGAAGGCTAAGATGTACCAACTTTTGCGAATCTGTTCCCGGTTTGACCATATATTTTTGCGCATCGCATCGATATGAGGCACGTTGAGCACCATCGCCCGATAAAAACGGCCGGGGTCACGCGCCGCAAGCCACCACGTGATGGCCGCCCCCCAATCATGCCCAACCAAAAAGACTTTTTCTCGTTTAAACCCATCGATTAAACCGATAATATCATCCGCCAGCTTATCGATGTGGTAATCAGCCACCCGCTTCGGTTTGTCAGATAGGTTGTAGCCACGCTGATCAGGTGCTACCACGCGATATCCCTGCCGCACCAGAAACGGAATTTGCTCTTTCCAGCCATACCAAAACTCAGGGAAGCCATGGAGCAAAATTACCATTTCCCCATCTTTTGGCCCAGCCTCAACCGTATGTAGTTTGATCCCGTTTGTCTCCCGATAGTGGTGTTCAAGCACAATCTGATCCCCATCCGCGTCGGTGAGCACCAGGCCACTTTCGATTTCAGACTCTCCCTTTTCACGGAATAGCCGAATCGTATGCACATCGAACTCAAAGGCATGAAACCAGCGCAACAGCTGATTTTCTTGATCGTACTCCACTTCCCCATCTGACACTTCGACACCTAACCCGATTCCATAATGATAATCAGGCACAAAAATTTCAGTCGGCTGGTGTAATTCGGCCGTATGCCTAAAGCTATATTCAAATTCACGGCTGTTGATATCGAATGAGAGTTTAAGCGGTTCACCAGCCGTCATGAGTGGATACGGCCGACAGAACGCCCCAACCGCCCGGCCGCCTGAATCTAAATCATGCGGATCATCGAGCGCATGTACTTGATCTTGGCTAAAAATCGAGAGATCTTCCCCATTCCATTGGTCCCCATTTTCATTGTCATTATCGGCCGTGTAGTTCCACTGCGTGCTCGACAATAGATTCGCTTCAATCGCTTTGTAACTGCGGTCAAGCGCCTCACGATGCGGCCCAAAGTTCGCCTCGGTAAATCCAATCTTTTCATTTAGATCGTAGGCGGTTCCAAATTCACCGATCAGAGTAGTTCCACCGACTGATTCAGCCCCTTCTTGTTTAATGTGAGCCAGCTGTTCCCGAAACGAGCGTGCGATGTTTTTCCGGCCGAAAACCGGCCGCATCTTGGCGACATCAATACCCAAAACAGGATTAAACTGCCGTTGAAATAGGACAGCCGCATCATACCAATGGCCAGCGTTTACAACCCCGTCCAGCTCGATCTTTGGCAGTTCTTGCCCTAAAACAGGCTCGGTGAAAATCAGTGCATTTGGGTGGATGGATCGGATTTCACGGGTAAAGGTTTCAACAAACGGCCGGAAATGATCATTCCCAAAATCAGCTTCAAAGTAGTTCGGCTTGAGCAACTTCGGCTCAGGCGTACCGGTCTGCCAAACCCCATGCGCCTGCCACAACGGCTCAACCCCGTCTTGCCAAGCGGAAAGCCTGTTCGGGTTTAGGGCAACGGTTCCATTTTGCTTGATACCAAATCGGCCAACTTCAAAATTACCCACCTGGCGCGTGTGCCCAGCTCCGGCCGCCATCCCGTCTAAAATCGTTGGAGACGCACCGCTTTGCAACAGCCCCCATTTCGGGTCAGTCAGATTGGTCTCGCCAATATAGCCGTGCGACGGCTCGTTGAGCGTGTCGTAGCCGATAACATGTGGAATCTCTTTGACCCGCTCCGCCACCTGTTTCACTGCATTGATATAGTGGCTTTGCAGATAATCTTGAACTGGCACATCGTCGATTTTCAGGTTTGGGGCAAAGGTGTTGCCTCCAAAAAAGAGGGTCCACATCGTGGCACAGGCGAGCTTGCTGTAGTTGGTCGGCCAGCGCATCGTCGGATAATCGCCATCTAGCTCTTGGTGCAAAAAGGCCGCGCCTGTTGCATGCAGGTTTTCGAGCTTAAACCCTACTTTCTCAAGCGTCCAACCTGGTGCGCCATCCCCGCCGGTCCAGCGGCTCCACACATCTTGATGCGGGTCGATAAACACGTAAAAGCCATACTCTCCCGCTTTTGCGACCATCTTTTTGACATAATCGAGATAGATAAAGTCGTAAAGGCCAGGGGCAGTATGCTCAATCGCTTCCCATGTAATCAAAAAGCGTATGCAGTTGAACCCCCAATGGCGCAGACGGGCGAAATGCTCGTCAGCTTCGGCCGGTTGAAACGGCCGGCCGACAAACGAGACGGCCCGATGCTGGTAAAAGCCGTGTTTCAGATGGGTCGCACCATTCGGGTGAACAGGCATTTTGGTGGAGCCACCTAAGTTGACACCGCGTAGCATTACGGTGCGGCCGTGTTCGTCTTTGAAAAAAAGTCCGTCAGTTTTTAGCATGGGTTGGTTTATGATTTTCGTCAGCTGAATTAAATATTTGTTTCGGACCACGCGGTTGTGAATCAGACCATTCTTCAGTGTAATTACCGTTGGTAAATTGCCCAATTGATTTTCGCCAAAACCTTTGAGCTGGGACATTCGCTTCCAATTGGGAGACGCTCCAACGACCAGAGTGCAGTTTAAAAACGGCATGTGCAAACTCCGTCGCTAAACCATGCCCTCTATACGCTTTTAAAAGAAAGAACTCAGCCACAGAAAATTCATTTTTTGCTATCTCTCGAACAAAAGCGAATCCGATGATTGAACCATCCAAAAAACAAAGATAAGGGTAGCGTTCGTCTTCGGACCAATAAAGGTCAAAAAAATCACCGTAATCATATCGGCCGTCACTATCAACTTGATCTTGGGAGTACACAGAAAGATCATCTAAATAGAGTTGCATTAAGTTTGCGATCAGCGTTTTATGTGAGATGTCAGCGATCTGAACTTCGACCATACGAGAGATTTTACCGACTTTGACCGATTTTTGGGATAAGTAAGTGGTGATCTTAGGGAATTTATGCAGATTGCAACGCCGCCTTCTTCCGACTGCGTAACAACGTATAGACCCCACCGGCTACAATAATTCCACTGCCCAAGAGCGTCAACAGGTCCGGCCGTTCAGCAAACACAATCGCCCCGATGATCAGAGCAAATATCAAACGGGTATACCTAAACGGTGTCACGACAGAGACTTCCCCCGTCCGCATGGCAACGGTTAGTGCGTAGTAAGCCCCAACTCCGATGACCGTTGCCCCAAAAATCTGAGCCGCAGAAGTTGGATCAATTGGAACAGCCCCACCGCTTTGCAGCAACATAACCAGTCCGGTTGGAATCAACACGAAGAAGCCATAGACGCCTAATTGCATATGTGACAGCACGGCTGGTGCCCCACGAGTTGCCAAGTCACGTCCCGCAAACCCAAGCGTACCGATAACGGCAAAAAGTGAGGCGGGTTGAAAGCCATCTAACCCCGGCC
>JBGCDP010000114.1:0-34036 GCA_045105475.1 Anaerolineae bacterium | reverse complement strand
TTGAGGGCAGTCGGTTGGCAGATCCAAAAAGTTGCCCCGCTGTCCCCAAACGATATTTTGCTGAAGCTGGTTGAGCATCGGGTTAGAGCATTCAAACTGCCCCATTTCACCCATGTCAGAATAGGCAACGATCCCCACAAGACTGTCGAGCGTTAATGTGCCGGGATAGCCATTAACGGCGACATAACGAAACCCTTGAAATGAAAAGCGGGGTTCGAGCGTTTGTTCACCGTTGCCGTCTAAAATATAGGTGACCGTTTGGTCGGCCGCCCGCAAATTGGCGGTGTAAAAATTACCATCGGCATCGAGAATTTCAGCATGACGCAGGGTGATCGCTGTTCCTGCGGGGCCGTTTGCGGTTAGCTGAACCCACCCAACCATATTTTGCCCGAAGTCGAATACAGTTTCATTGTTGGGAGTAGTAAGAATTTCTATCGGCCGAATTTCTGCCATCTTACGCACAAGCGGCCCGTCTTGCGCCACGATCTTGCCAATCGCTGGCTCGATGACATGCGTGACAGCCCAAGTTGAATCGTCGAAGCCGGTCTCTGACCAACCGGCTGGAGCGAGGCGTAAATCGTGGGTTTCTCCTAAATAATGATCCGCAAATTGAATCGCTCCTGTTCCTGAACGCCACTGGCTGTTGGTCGGGACGATTTCAGTTGAACCATCAACGTAGTCGATGTGTAATTGCAGGCGCAAAGCGAGCCTGTTTCCATAAGCCTCTCTCTGCGTGCCACCGGTGAAAACCATCTGGTGTCCTCGGTACCAGCCATCCGCCACAATAGCGCCGATGGCGTTTTTTCCAGCTTGCACCTGCGCGGTCACATCATAGGGTTGATATTGGATGTGGTTGTGATAGCTGGTCCAGCCGGGGGTAAAGTGAGCATCACCGACCCGATTGCCGTTTAGGTGGAGTTCGTAGGTTCCGAGTGCGGTAGCGTAGATTCGGGCTGAGGCGACTTCGGCTGGTGCTTTGAATTCATAACGGAAATATGGACAAGCGGGATGATCGATTTCGGCCGAAATCCAACCCGCATGCCACTCATCCAACAGCCCCATTTCCCAAGATGCTGTTTCACTCCACTCACTAGGCTGTTCTCTCTCGTCCCAAACTTGGACTTTCCAATAATAACGTTGCCGAGATCTGACCGGCCGGCCCTCATATTCAACATGAATTGATCGATCGCTTTCTACCCGCTGTGTGTCCCAAATATTCCCCGTGTTTTTGTCGATCAAGGCTTTGCAGTCTGCGACAATCAGACGATAAGCAGACTGGCGTATGCCACGGCCGCTTCCGGCTAACTGCCAGCTTAGACGAGGCTTGAGTACGCCTAAACCAAGTGGATTATGTTGATATTCACAATGAAGTTGATGTATAGAGATCGGGGTAGATAGAGACATAAGGTTTGCCCGATGAATTTAATGTGATGGTTGATTGCAAGTCTGTCCAGTAGCGAGTTTGCAAAAACAGACGATTTTATAGCTATTGGAATTGAATGGTCTTGCGAGCAAGCTTATCCCCATTTGATCGGCGGCCGGCCGTGAGCGATCAAATATTCATTCGCTTGAGAGAAATGCTTACAGCCAAAAAATCCTCGGTAAGCTGATAGTGGAGACGGATGAACTGATTCTAAAATCAAATGATTTTCCGGCTGCTGAATAAGCAATCTGTTCTTTTGCGCCGGTTTACCCCACAGCATAAACACGATATTTTTGTTGGCCCGACTCACTTCTTCAATCAGTTGACTGGTTAATTTGCTCCAGCCAAGTTTGCGATGGGACCCTGCTTTCCCTTCAAGAACCGTCAGATATGTGTTGAGTAAAAGCACCCCTTGATCAGCCCAATCGGTCAGATTAGTGTTTTCACGTACGGCCGTTGAGTCGCCGTGGATGTCATCCGCTATTTCTTTAAAGATATTGCGCAATGAAGGTGGAGTCTTGACCCCTTCTAAAACTGAAAACGAGAGGCCATGCGCTTGCCCAGCCCCGTGGTATGGATCTTGTCCTAAAATCACGGCCCGCACTTGATCAAACGGGGTGCGGGCTAGGGCGTTAAAGATCTCCTCTTGAGGTGGGAAGATGGTTTTTTCTTGGCGTAACAGTTTCACTTTGGCCAACATTTCATGATGGTATCCGGTTTGCATTAAGGGGATATTTTGTTCCCAGCTGATTAAACTCATGTGTGCCTCGCTCGTGATATGGAAAATTTGTTCTATTTTACTTCGCACACGGAAAAAGGCTAGCTTAAAATAATAAAAGATCTAGACAGATCTCTCGCAGTGTTAACTTGTTTGACACTGCCCCGTTTCAATAATACAGTCATTGAAAATCAAATTCATTAGGACTCAGCATGACGATAGAAAACCCTATTACACCCGAAGAAATTATGCAGCGTGCCAACGCTATGCAAGAGCAAATCACCACATGGCGGCGCACCATCCATGTTACCCCCGAACTCAGTTTCACAGAGGTACAAACTGCACGATTGGTTCAATCTGTCCTGCACGAGCTGGGCATTGAAGCCGAGACTGGCGTCGGTAAAACAGGGGTTGTCGGCCACATTGAAGGTTCTGGACCCGTTGTTGGGCTACGTGCCGATATGGATGCGTTGCCGATCCAAGAGGAAAATGGGAGCGATTTTGATAGTCAAGTGGCAGGCATTATGCACGCTTGCGGTCACGATGCTCACACGGCGATTTTGATGGGTGCAGCCACCATACTCAAAGGATTTGCCGATGAGGGGCGCCTGCCCGGCAGCGTTCGTTTGCTGTTTCAACCCAGTGAAGAAAACTCTGATGCTGAAGGAAAATCAGGCGCTGTACGCATGATAGAAGATGGTGCTTTAAAAGGGCTCGATGCTGTCTTTGGGCTGCACGTAGACTCTGAGACAGAGGTTGGCAAAATGAGTACCCGTGCGGGTGGCTTGCTAGCGGCCGGTGACGGTGTGGAAATTACCGTTCGCGGCACCGGTGGCCATGCTGCCTTCCCCCATCGTGCCAATGATCCGACTGTATTAACCGCCCATCTACTCTTAGCCATTCAAAACATCGTCAGCCGTCGAGTCGATCCATTAGAAACGGCCGTCATCACGATAGGTACGATGCACGGTGGCACCGCCAGCAACGTCATCCCTGAAGAGATCAAACTGACCGGCACGATGCGCAGCATGACGCCAGAAACCCGCGAATTACTCTCCAAAGAGTTGCGTCGTGCTTGCAAAGTGGTTGAGGCGCTGGGTGGAGAGGTTGATTTAACCATTCACCAGCGTGGTACCCCAACTGTCAACGATGCTGACGCGGCGGCCGTCGCCTTTGATGGGTTGCGCAACGTGCTCGGTTCAGATCAGGTTTTTGAACGTCAGCCGATTATGGCTGGGGAAGATTTTGCGGCGATGCTCCAAGAAGTCCCTGGTGCGTTTATGATGTTGGGGGTTCATAATCCTGAATGGAAGCAAGAGTATCGGGTGCACACACCTACATTCCGCATGGATGAGCGTGCGCTTGCTATCGGCGCTGCAGGATTAGTCTCGACGGCTATTGAATGGATGCATCAGAAAGGGAAGTCAGCTTGATAGAGGGGGTTTTGAATAGTTAATCTATCTACAAGCGGCTTAGATAATTGGCGTTCTGCCTCACCGACCGTATGGAATCGGGTGGACCAGTTGAAGATGGTGTTCTTGAACCGTATGCTTGCGACAAGGCGTTCATGACAAAACTTTGGGAGTTGTCAGAGAAGGAGACCGGTTTCGAGTGGAACATTTAAGTGAATCAACTCCCTTAAATTTAAGCCAAAATCATCGCCCCACCTCTTTGGTTCTGATGCTCTTTCTTCCTGAAAACCTGACCCCAGCAAAGCTCAAAGAGGCACAAATCCTATAGAGGTTTTCCTACATTTTTTCAGCATAAACCATGCGTTCAATTTTCATTGAGGGAAGATTTCGGCCGAGTGCTCTTGCATACCGGTGGTTCAATTCCTCATAGCTGAGGTCTTCAATCAGACGCCAGCCATACTCACCGAGAAAACCGGCGACCTCGGTCGGATCAAAGCCAAAGTGCCAGGATTTGTCTTTGACAAGCATGCGCTCGTACATCTTTGCTGCGCCGTAAAGATTCTTGCCTTCAATAAAATCTTTAAGAACGTAGGTAAAGGTAAGTTGGCTGCCTGTGGGCGCCTTGGCAAACAAGTTGAAGGTTTGGCGCACGGCCGATTCCGTCAAATATTGCGACACCGCTTCCCAAATAAAGAATGTCTTCTTGTCAGCCTCATACCCGTGTTGATTGAGCACTGTTCCCACATCCTGTGTGATAAAGTTGATCGGTACGAGCGTAACGTGGGGTGGAATTGTCCCTAATGCGTTGTTAACCCCGTTCCGTTTGGCTTCGATGTTGACCGGTTGATCGACTTCCCAGGTTGGAATCGTCGCCAGTGCAGGCAGTCGGTAAGCGCGCGTGTCAAATGCCGCACCTAGATTGACGATAGCCGCGACAGACCGGTTTTCCGCAGCGGCGACAATTGTTTCATCAATGTACCGCTTGCGGCACAAGAAAGCACTCGACGCACCTTCAATCTGCTTTTCAAACAAGTTCAGCATCCACTTACGCAACCACGAACTGCGCATCAATTTCAGGAAAAACCGCTCTCCTCTCGGGAGGACCTTGGCTGCTAAATCATCATCAATGATCCGTTTTGCAGGCGGCTCGTATTGTTCCAGCGCGACGAGAAACGTGGGGCCGCTGCCTGTTTTGGCGGCATTACTTGTGTCGATCGTTTCGTTTGTCTGTTTCATGCTATTTCTCTTTTGCGATTGCATTGATTATGATTGTGTTAGGTTCACCCCATTATCGGCTATTTTCGGCCGAAATCGAAAGGACAATTGATGGCAATTCGTGGACAAAACGCAACATACCACAAGCGACCCATTCGGCCGATTGTTGGCGGCACCCTCGATGGGCAACGGCCGATGCTCTACGATTATTGGCGCACAGGGTATGGTCTACCAGAGGTAGACCGCTTGCCATATCGGGTTGCGATAGCGGGGGAATACCGTTGCAAAGCAGGCTATTCAACCGACCAGCACGGCGCTAATGCGAGGATGATTCAACTGTTCTATATTGTTCATGGGCAGGGAATGTGCCGGTTTCGTGGAGTGGGATCACCGATTGGCGCAGGCGATCTCTTTATTGTGCCAAAGCAGACCGACTATGAAGTGTGGTCGATGCAGGGCATCACCTATCACTGGTTACTCCTCGAAGGGGACTGGCCTTTAACGCTGCTCTCGCTGGTTGGCTTGTTGTCTGTGGGTGATGACGACACGCTTGAAAAGCTGTTTGTTGAGCTGCGGGAGACGCTGATTTTGCAGCAGGCAGGTTTTGCCCTGCACGCAGTCGGTCTCGTATTTGCGCTCTTGGCACGGATTGAGGCGTTGATGGGCGGTGAAAATTCGGCCGAATCAGCCTACCCACTAGTGGTGCGTGATGCAATTGCTGTGATGCGTGAAGCGTATACTGTGCCGTTTGATGCTCAGAAAGTCGCGTTGGCTGTGGGGGTGAGTCCTGCACAATTGCGCACGCTCTTCAAACGTTGGGTGGGGGAGTCTCCACTACAATTCCACACCGGTTATCGCATCGAACAAGCGCAAAAATTGCTGGATCAGCAATCAATGGCGATTTACGAAATCGCCTATCATGTTGGCTTTGAGGATGCGCAATATTTTGCACGTGTCTTCAAAAAAGTGACAGGGCTAACACCGACACAATATTTGAACCGGTAGACGATTCAAGAGCAGGGAAATATGCCTCGATGGGAAATGGCACGATCGCAACCGCTTCAAATAAAGGCGTAATTCAGACAGTTGGCGTTCGGCCGACCAGTCGCCTGCATTCACAATCGCCCTTAATGCGATCCCGTTGATAAAAGCATCTACCCCCACCGCTTCGGCCGACACATTAACCGCTTCGCCAACCCAAAAGCTAAACTAAAACCTCACGACGAGCGGAGTCGTGCGAATGGTCGCATTGTGCGAAACTAAAGAGAAAAGAAAAGTCTTAGAGACTTTTCTTTTCTAGCAGGTGACCAATGACAATTAAAATCGAAAAAGCAGGTCCTGTTTGGACCATTATCAATAGTCGGCCGGAGGCACGAAACGCCATCAACCCGGAAACGGCCGATGGGCTTTACCAAGCCTTTGTCGAATTTGAAGAAGATGACAGCGCCTCTGTGGCCGTCTTTTGGGGAGAAGGTGGGGCGTTTTGCTCTGGCTGGGATTTGAAAAACGCCGCCCTGCTCGACAGCGCCGAACCGTTTGATAAGCGGAACATACCGAAAGACGGCGGTTCAGGAGGAAGTGGAACGGACATTCCTCTTGCTTGTCTTGGGCCAACCCGTCTCGAACTCGATAAACCGGTGATTGCCGCCGCTACTGGCCCGGCCGTGGCAGGAGGGATGGAGCTCGCCCTCTGGTACGACTTTTGTGTATTGGAAGAGAGTTTTTTCAGATGGAATGAGTCTTTTGTCTTTCTTCATGCGTGGCGATGTTTTAGTTGCTTTTCGAGATGTGAGCGGTATCGAGACATGCATGTACCATATCTCCGGTTTAATTGTGAGACAAGTATGTCTCGGTACTTGGCAAGCTCAACTTCCAACCTGTACCTAGATCGAGTTGAGTAGACTACAATCCTTTCCACTCTTATGAATGGAATCCTAATCTCTATCCTATCAGGCGTTGGGTTTGGCCTGTTTCAAACGCTGAATCGTCGCGCAGGCCAACGAGCCAACGTCTATCAGGCGACCTTTGTCTTGCTCCTTGTCAGCTCGGCCGTGCTCATCCTCGTGTCGGCCGTTTTTGAAGATTTGAGCCTGCTGGTAGGGGTGTCACCATGGGCAATCCTGCACTTTTCATTGGCGGCATTTATTCACTTTTTTGTCGGCTGGACGCTTTTTAGCCTGAGTCAAAAGAAAGTGGGGGCCGCGCGCACCAGCGTCTTGCTAGGGACGGTGCCATTATGGGCGACTTTAATAGGCGTTTTATTTTTTGATGAATTTTTATCGGGTGCAGCCATTGCAGGCATCCTCATCATTATGGTGGGAACTTATGTCATCTCAACCGATAAAATTAAGGATGATAATTCAGCCATCGAGTCAGGGATTAAGGCATCGCTCTATGGTTTAGGGACGGCCGTCTGCTTTGCTGGTAGCTCGATTTTTATCCGATATGGTCTTGAGCTATTGCCATCTCCTTTGCTGGGCGTCACGATTGGGATGACGGTGGTTACAGCTATTTATGCGGTTTTTTATTGGTCACAATCAGGAACAGCTACAAGCGGCGATAGCCGTCTTACCGGATCTAAGCTGGGGCTTCAAATATTTGCCGGGATATTAGTGGCGATTGCCACGTGGTGGCGCTGGATTGCGCTAGATTTAACGCCAATCGCTATCGTGATTTCACTGAGCCGTCTGAGCATCCCAACAGTGCTACTATTGTCGCCGTTTTTGATCGGGCAAAAGCTTGAGCAGGTCAACGCGCGGGTATGGTTGGGGGCGGCCGTGCTTATTTCTGGGGCTTTGATTTTGACGTTTGGCTAAACGCATGCTTTAAGCGGGAAAATCACTGTTTTAGAAAAAATTGATTTCAAACTATAGCGAGAACTTAACATCTAAAATAACGGGCGCCTACTCCAAATCTAAACTAAATGCCTATATTCCATTTAAAACTCCACACTAAGATTTATTTGCTTAACACATTGTTTTAAAGCGCATAAAAATATGAGGAGTAAATAGTGACCCGGTTAAAAATAATCATTTATCTGGCTATTCTTGTTTCGATTTTAGGGATCATGGGTAGCTGTGCGCCAGGGCCACCACCATCCCGACCGGGCGAAGGGTTGGCTAGTGATGGAGACGCTATGGCCGATTTAATCGCGTCAAGCCCCAGTGACTTTCCACTCACTAGCCCTGTAATGCAAAATGGCGGCGTTTTACCGGTTAATTTCACCTGTGATGGCGAGAGCCTCACGCCACCGCTGACTTGGGCGCAAGCACCCGAAGGAACAGTCAGCTATGCGATTTTGATGGACCATCAGCCTGTTCCCGGAGACTATCACTGGTATTGGATCGCCTTTGGCATTCCGGCTGATGTAGACTCGCTGCCGGCAGGTGCAATTGTACCTGGGACGCTCGGAACGAATAGCGTCAATGACAGGCAAGAATATGCGCCCCCTTGCTCAAAAGGTTCTGGAGAAAAACTCTACACTTTTCATGTTTATGCACTTTCGGCCGTGCCTGAAATCGCTGATCCTGCCAGTACAGATCGTGAAGCGCTTTTAGCTTCAATCGAAGGAATTACTTTGGCAACAGCCAATCTCAATGTGATTTTTGACCGTGGCAACCCGATCTCGGCCGAAGTTCCTTAAGCCGCTGGAATAATGACCAAGCGGGTCTATGTTGGGCGTAACGGGCAAACTGACAAGCCCCTTCTCCTCTAGACCCATACCCATTCCGCTTTTCCCCTCAAACTACCCAATATATAAAAACCAACCTACATACGACATGATGGAGATTAAATGAAAATTTCAAATTTATTTGTACTGCTTTCTGCCCTCTTTTTAATCGCTTGTGGTGGTGAAGCCCCTGCACCGGCAGCTGTTCCTGTGGTTGAAGAAGCTGCTGAGAAAGTCGCAACCATCGAAGAGCATGGTCATGACCATGATGATGAAACTGAAACTGAGACTGTAGAAGAAACCGATGTCAGTGAAGAAGCTGATGTCAGTGAAGAAACTGAACCCTCAACAGATGATCTGTCGGAAACGCTAGCGGTTGCAGACGCTTGTGAAGCATTTATGGACAATGCTACCGCCCGCTGTGATGGGAACACGCTCTATATTGAGTCAGACGGATTGCCAACCACGCATAACATGATGGTTGGGATCGTAAGCTGGCAGCAGCAGGTTCCATTGCCACAGCCATACGTTGGTGACAATGCATGGCAAATTCCACTGAACCCTGTTTTGTCAGACGATCCTATCTCCGGTGAGAACGACCTGTTCAGAGGGGCGATTGCACTGGCGGTGAATGGGGTCCCGATTTTCAACGCTCTGAATAATCGTGGTGTGGATGCGTACTTAGCGGGTGAATTAGATGAATGGGGCGGACATGGGGGACGTGGTGATGATTATCATTACCACACAGCACCGACCCACTTACAGCCGTTTGTCGGCATTGATCAGCCAATCGCCTATGGGCTAGACGGTTTCCCCATCTTTGGCTTGACGGAACCTGATGGCTCGGCCGTCGTTGGTTTAGACGAATATAACGGCCATTTCGACAGTGACGGTAATTATCACTACCATGCGACTGAGACATACCCATACATCAATGGTGGTATGCGGGGTGTTGTGACCTACCAAAATGACCAAGTAGAGCCACAGCCAAGAGCTGAACCTGTGCGCCCTGCGGGTGAACCGTTACGAGGTGCTGAAATCACCGCATTTTCGCAAACGGGAACAAATGCATATTCACTTGAATACACTCTTAATGGTGAAACTTATCAGGTCAACTACAGCATTGAAGGTGATACCTTTACATTTGAGTTCATTGATTCGGCCGGCAATGTGACCACAGAGACCTATACGAGACGATAGATTTTAGACGCTGGTGAGGGTCGGTTTCGGCCGACCCCACACAGCCGCGACTGTACATGCTAGCTTTTTCTCACCTTGGCTGTAACCAGCCTGTAGCCCACATCTAAAGACGATAAGTTCAAGATGTTATGATTGTTTTTCGCCCAAGCCCCGCTAGCAAGATCGTCTTTTAGCTTCTGTAGCCCCTCCGACAGATTCGTCACTTTAGAAAAAGGGGACGTTGCTTGCCGAACTTGTCTGTCTAAATAAGCCTCTGGCCTTCTCCAAAATGCAGCAAATAACCCATCTTGGCAATTGCTTGGAATTTGCACTGGGCTTATGTTGATGTCATCAAAATAGGCTTTGAACTCGTCTAATTCAGGAAAAATGTCTCTATCCATCTTATAGATTTCTGGAAAGTAATCTCGGGTCAACCAAAACGGGTCCGATTGAGGGTCCCAAGTAATCGCCACAAATTTTTCTGTTGCGACCCGATTGATTTCACTGAAAGCGAGTTCTCTATTTCCCCAGTGATGCATAGAATTTACTGTCATTGCGTGTGAAAAGCTATCGTCTTCAAACGGGAGATTTTCGGCCGAAGCCTGCTCTACTCTGTAGGAGCCAATACCCCTTTGAGCAATCATTTTTGCTGACGGCTCCACCGCAACCAACTCGACATTTTCAGGTTCATATGACCCTGTCCCTGCGCCGATATTGATGATCCTGGTCGCACCTTGAAGCTCAGGATAAAGTTGCTGCGCTATTTTCGGGTCGGTACACCGTGTCACCGAATAGTTAAGCCCAATTTCATCATAGATTGGTTCCATTTGTAACCTCCTACTATTTATGGTGTGCATAACAAGGCTTGCACAGTCACTAACGATTTAAATGGAACCTTTTATTCTATGGGGAGCCAGATCAATTACCAGCTCAAAAAGAAATAATCAGCCGACATTAGATCTATATTGAGTTGGGTTGGATGCAGCTTTAAGATAGCGATGCCTTCACACGTTAACCTCATAATTGAGCACGATTTCGTCGCCGTGCATTCCCCTGAATCCCCAGTTACATGCTGGGCTTTCATAGATACAAATTTCTAGATCCATGAATTCTATGCCGATCTGCTCTTTTATTTGATCGAATAGCAAACGAATCAGCTTTTTCTTTGTTTCGGTAGAGCGCCCTTCAATCATGGTAATTTCGATAATGGTGTAGGCATCGGTTCGGCCGCCCGGCATGAAAAAATTTTCTTTTTCGATTGGAATAAAACGATGCGCCCGTTTATCTTCTGGCATGCCAAGGGCGTCCATGACGCATTCATGAATCACGTTTGACAGCTGTTCTCTTATGGGAATCAGCTGGGTATTTACACCATATATTTTAATTTGTGCCATTGATCTCTCCTGTATTTGGTGATGGTGATCTGTTGCAAACCGAAGCCGGCCGGAAACTATCTGGCATCAAACGCTAAAGTTTGCGCCAGTGCTGCATAAGACGCATAGCCTAGCTTCGGCTTAACAAGTTGAGCCCAAAGGTCATCTAGCTTTTGATGCAATGCAGGCGTTAGATTTTCTTTATGACCACCGATCTTCCCACTACGTACTTTGCTCGCATCACTACCCGGAGGCAGTTGACCAACTATTTCTGTGTAGGTTCTCATCAGATAGTCGTCAAAGCGATCTTTATGGGTCTGCATAAACTTGAATGATGCTTGATGGACAACAAGGTCAAATAGATTTTGATCTAGCTCGACATCGATAAAATCAGCCACGCGTCGAACCGTCTCTGGTAAATCAGCTTTCATTTGTTCAAACGTCAGCATAAAAACGTTTTCACTTTTTCGTTGTGGCCACCATGAAAGCAAGTGGTGCCAATATCCATGCCCCTCTGATGGGTTCAAGAATGAAACATCTGCCCATTCTTCTAAAGAAAATGCTCCCCGCTCGAAAAACCACCCTTCTTCAAAATGGAATGCTGAAACCAGCACATCTTTTGGGTCGCGTATGGGGAGGATGTAACGTCCGCCTTTTGGAACCTCATGCCAAGGCAGATGGCTTTTGAACGCACGCGGAAATCCACGTTGTTTGGCCGCTATATCTACCCCAAGGTCGGTAGACAATTCTAACCAAGGAACAACGCGTGAGATGTCGTCAAAGTCCATGTCCCCGTGGGTGCGTAAGCCGTGCACGATTTGCTGAAGCCAAGTGGTGCCAGACTTGTTAAATGGAGAAATGACAATGTCAGTCGGGAGTAGGTTAAAGCCCAGGCCAACGCCTCGGCCGTGCTCGGTAACCAGCCCATTAAAACGTGTTTGATAATCAGAGATAGTCGAAGGCCGTGTCTTCATTCTTATTGTCTTCCATCTTCGGCCGGTTTTTCGGCACACACCATCAAACTTAGCCAAATCGTATAGGCATCTGGGTTAGCCGCCCATGCGGTAATCGCAACGCGAAATTGTTCAAGATCTTCGTTTGACAAGAAGCCATTTTTCACGAGTGAACGCATACGGTCTGGAGCCAAATGACGTAAAAAACTGTCTAAATCTCGATTCGCGCTGTGCGATCCAATAACTTCTAGTTCGGGCGCAGCAAAACCTGCGGCAGTGAGTAAGTCTGATAATTTTCGGCCGATATGCCGATTGCCACCCTTGGTAGCCTGCATCCGCCCAAATGCTTTGAGCACCGGCTCGAACTCTGGGAGCGGTGGCTCGAATAGGCCAAAAAGTTCATCATCAATGTCAGAAATGAGCAGCTTCCCGCCCGGCTTAAGCAGCCGCCAGGTTTCTTTGGCGGCACCGGCCGGGTCAGGCAGATGCTGGAACAGGAATCGGGCGTAAGCAAAGTCAAATTGCTCGCTTTCTAGATTAGTCTCCATGACTGACCCTTCCATAAAAGTTATCGGCTGGGTTGATTTACCTTGCAGGTATTGCTCCGCTTGATCAAGCAGGGTGCGGTCGATTTCGACACAGGTAATCGGGCTGTTTGGGACTAGCGCCGCCAATTGATGTGTGATGAAACCTGGCCCGCTGCCTAGTTCGAGTACAGACATGCCGTCTTTCAGGCCAAACCATGACATCATACGTGCTTCTTTGTCCCAGCCTGAGCGAGCTTGGGCAGCCAACCGCTCGATTTCCGTTTGAGCATCCTGCTTCGCGGCCGGTAGTTTGTATGATCCTGTGTCACTCATTGTCTTCTCCTTTCTATGTTTAATCCTTTTTACGATAGCGCCATTCACAAAATTTGATCAGTTCTCAAGGTTTAGCGAGTACCTATACGATCGTTTAATGGTTGTCGGATTTAATGCGTCATACAGGAAATTAGAGACATGCGGTTCAGCACTTGAGGCGATCCAAGCTTTCTCAACCCCCATATTTGCCAAGCGTTTAAAACACTCTTTGGCCAAGACTTTTCCGAAGCCATTCTGTCTGTAATCTGAATGGACCCCCATCGGCTCAATGTAACCAAACTTTCGGTCACTTTCTTGAATCCATCCCATGCAGTACCCGACACTCTCACCCTGTGTATTGACAACCACTAAATCTAGTTCCGGTTTATATTCTGCAGAACTTTGCAATGAGCGGAGGCGCTCCTCAGAAAAATTTGGATTGCTAAAGGCGTTCTGCACCAGTTTGACCCTGCTGTCGTAATTCCCGTACTCTGAAAAACTCATTAATTTAAAACCGGGCTTTAGGAAATAGGAGAAATCATATTGTTCAAGAGCATATACTCTGACGTTTTCAACATGGCCGTCCTCGTAAAAACCGGCGGCCGTCAATTGTTCAATCTTTTGTTCACCAAAGGTGTAGACATCGGTGCTGATTTTGCTCTTGTCTGCACCCCAAACTTCAAGCCCCCATTTCAATAGCTCCGGAAAGAGGGTCAAGTAATTCGGATGTAACACGATGAAGAAATCGTCCTTGCTGTATTCAGAGATGAATAGCCCTACGACCTGGCCTGTTTCCATTTTCCAGTAGTGGGCGTTGGCCTGAAAAAAATCAACCTCTTTTTCCACATGGGAATTATAACGCCACCAGTCCATCCGGCCGGGGTCCCAGTTGTTATCAAATTCAGGATGCTTTTCAACCTCCAATAATAATTCTTTGATTAGGCTGTATTCAGCATCGGTATTTGAGAATGGATAATCGGTAATTTTCATATTTCCTCTAATAGATAAGCAGTGGTTTGTTAAACGCTCTTTTTGACATCGCCAAGCGGGTTTTCTTCGAAATAAGCCACAATAGGAGGGATCGCTTTCTCAAAGCCCCCTGGTGTGTTGATAGACATGAAACCAACCGGGCTATCGCTTCGGTTTTCAAAACCGTGTTCCGCCTCACCAGGGATATAAATATACGCCCCTTTCTGTGCCTCAAACCAGTCTTTGCCTTCAAGGTAGAGGGTCAGGGTGCCGTCAATAATGTAAAAGAGATGGGATTCTGGGTGACTGTGAATATGTGGACCTTCTGTATGTGGTTCTAGCCACCATTCAGATACAGATAAAGTTGAATTTGTTTCTTCAAGATCTGCTTTAAAGATTGCGGACATTCGCCCCATTGGGTAAGAACGCCCTTCGTTTGGGTTTACGACTAACGGCTTTAAATCAGCTTTCTGGCTCATCTTCACCTCCTGTTAAATGCTTCGTGTACTTTTCTACTCATCACCTGAATTTTCAAGTGAATAGATGACGAGACTTAGCTTGCCCAGCATCTGGTAAACACCATAGAGCGCATCTGCCAACTCGGCCGCGTAGTCCTTTGCACCAAATTCGGCCGTAAATCGTTCGCGATGCCGCCTCAACCGTGCAATGCGAAGCAACTGTTGTGACGTTCGCTTGGCATCGGTTTCTTCTCCATACTCACGCCATTCACTGCTGATCGTGTCTGCTTCAGTTAAAACAAACCCCGCTTTGGTAAAGGTGCTTTCAAAATGGACACGAGACGCATTTGCAGGGTTAGACGCGAGTGGTAGCCAAAGTTCATCCGCTTCTTCCTTCGTCAATAGATCGGTCGCGAAGACCTCAGAAATAAGCATCTTCCCGTTTGGTTTCAATACTCGTGCGCAGGATTCAAACGCTTTTTGAAGATCATGCATATGCCCCAGAACATCTCGGCACCAAATAAAATCGAATCGATTATCAGGGTAAGACATATCATGAATGTCGCCCTGGCTCACTTGAACAGCGTCTTGTAGCCCCTCGTTCTTGATACGTTTTTGTGCCGCTTGGATGTTTGAATTGACATAGTCAATGCCCTCAACGCGGCATCCAAAGCGGCGATGCAGTTCACAAGCTTGGGCGGCATTACGACACCCAAGGTCCAGAACGAGGCTTTCATGCGTAGGCCCCAAGGCACTGAATTTGTCGTATAGAACATCTGGTGACCGAGGGTTCAGGCTTTGGTCCAATACGGCGTCATACCCTTCATAGCTGCCGTCGTACATTTCCTCGATCGTAAGTTCAATTGGTTTCATCTTTTCTCTCCTGTTGGTGCCATTCATTGTCTGGTCTGAGCTTTCCCGGCCGGACCGCTAAGGGGTTTTGCTTGGTGGTTTCCATGTCGCTGGCGGCCGTTCTTCGAATTGTGGTAGATCATCTTCGATGTCGTACCATTTAGCCTTAGAACCTACAAAGATGTGTGATTCTGGCTTTATGCCCGGATCTCCTTCAACCGTACCAAGCGTGATTGTGGTGATTTCCCCGTTGTCGGTTCCTGCTAATGTCGACCCACACTCACTGCAAAAGCACCAACCACCACCGGGCAAAGCTTCGTATACTTTCACGAAGTCTGCGCCTAAGGTCCACTTGAAATCGCCCGGATTGAAGTCCGCATAAGTAGAAAATGCAGCACCATGCTGACGCCTGCACATCGAACAGTGGCAATGATCTGCATTGAAGAGTTCCCCCGTGACTTCGTAGCGAACTTTGCCGCATAAACATCTGCCCTTAATTGTCATTTCGCTATCTCCTAATTGCTAATCGACTAAGTGCTTAGTGCCGACTGAAAGCCATGTTGGGCGGTCACTGATCTTTATCTACTCAAGTAACTCAATGCTGTGCCAAACACGAACAACTTTCATGGTTGCTTTGAACCAATGAATATTGTCTTGAAAGAGCGGCTGGAATAAGCTAGTTAAGAGAGAAAAACGATAATCCCAAAGACACTGATCCCACTCATATCCCTCAACACCTGCTTTTTGTAGACCAGTATAGTACCGTTGAAGCAAGCAGAGATCACGTTGATGGCGGTCGGAAGTGTCAAGGGGAAGAAGCATGTACATTAAATCATGAGGCCCGATGCCTCGTTTGGCTTCTGACCAATCAATAATCTTTACATGCCGGTTATCCTGTGCTTCTTTAGCCGCGAATATATTGCCAAAGAGATGAAAATCACCATGTAGCAATGTTATTGAACGATGATTTTCAATCCGAGCCGCAAATTTCTCTCTCCATCTAGCATTTAATAATTGAAGAATCGACGTTTCTTCCTCAGATAAGTTTTCTCGATGTTGATCAATGAACCGAGTCATCGCTTGGTACATCTGCATTTCATTTTCACGCAAGCCAGAATCGTTTAGAGCTTGAGGCATTCGAGTGACTGTTTCTTGTGGGATGAGAAGCATTTCATCATTCAGAGATTCGTGTTCCCACCAGAAAGCATGGAGATTTACAAGAACATCTGTTAGCGTTGCTAGCCACTCATCATTAATTGGATGTGACAAGTGGGTAAACTGATCTGCAAGATCTTCTTGGAGAAGTATGATCACCTTACCAATAGGATCATCAAAGCTGCCATACAATCTTGGAGTTGGTACATTCGCCATTTTTGGCACAAAGTGACGATAAATATGTAACTCGGCTTGAGCCGCACTAGAGTACCATTCTGGGCCAAATGCTTTACAAATCAGGGTGCGAGGGGGGTGATCGAAACTGGTAGACGAGTAGGAGAGATGTAATCTCGCAATTAAATCTGCAAATCCTGGAAATTGCTCACCTATTGTGACTTTCTCTATCCAACCATTCTTAAGCCACCCTTCTTTTCTGAAGATGTCTGTCAGGCGTTCTGGTGTAAGCATCCAAGCTTTATTAAGTAAGGGAGAATCATTTGCTAACATCTTGATTTATTTTGAATGCCAGAGAGCTGCCGCGACGCTGGTCGGGTGGATGCCTTTGTTCTGCTGTATCGGAAATAAATCATGAGAACTGGGTCAGAGAGAGCGTATTCCCATCAGGGTCTTTGAACCATGCAATCTGCGCCCCGCTGGGTGACGCCCAGACGCCTGACTCGTTCTGACCAAGCGATTCGTACTGCTCACACCTTACGCCCTTGCCCAACAATTCATCTACGCTTGCATGGATGTCTGCAACCTCCCAACCCAGCACGGAGTAGGGTTGGGGCGTATGCTTCTCTACTTTCTGCACACGTAGCATCACGCCGTGCGCGTCAAAGACGATGGCGAAGGGTTCATCTGCCAAGAGGCGTAAGCCCAACGTTTGACTGTAAAAACTTTTCGCTTCATCCGGTTTGCTTGTCGCGATTAAGGCCATCACGTTTGAATTGTTCAACATATTGTCTCCTTTGCTTCACGAAACTCGCGAGTGGCCTAACATCTAACATAAGGTTGACCCTCAGTTGGGCCTTTTACGTTAGGTTATGGAATTTTCCAGAAATCACCCACTAACCCAAGTTCAGTAAAAATGATTTGAGTTCCTTTTTTATCAGGCCTACTCCATTTTTTGTCCATGCGTCCTGTATACCATTTCATCGCTAACTCATGACAAAGAGCGATAGATAAGGTATAGCCCGCTTCGTTGTTATTATTTTCGAGCCATTTATTTAAATGCGCCTCCGAACTGAAGGCTAATATCGTAGCTCATGTAAATCCAACTTGGTCCCAAAAACTTTTGGCTGGTACTAAAAAGTGAACCAGCCAATCTGACTCGAGTTGTTTGTTGGGTTGAATGGATATGTCAAGGACGTTATTGCATTCTCCGCACCCGCACGGGGTGCGCCCTATTGCATCTTTTTGCAGAATCGCAGAGATACCAAGGATGTCCCAAATTCAGTTGGCATAGTATGTTTTTGAATCAACCTCGGCCGTGAAGTTTGTTGGCACCGCGGAAAATGGGTGCGCCATCCAGATTGAATAACTCCCTGGGGCCAATGCAATGTCATGAGAATCAGCAAGCCTTGCAAAAGATTTTTCAACTGAAGCAATATCTTTTTGAAGTACGTTGGCAACATATTCAGTTGTTGGCGGCTTGGTTTCTTCTTTAAATGTGGTGTATATGATGTGTCTTACTTCGTTATCAAACAAACGCTCACTATTCATTTGCCTTCCTTTAAGTCTATATTGAGTCGATTCTAGAAATCCTTTGCCTTAATTATTTTGCCCGTAATGATACTCTGTTTTCTGTTTTACCCCGCTGACTCAGGCTTTCGCCAGAATAGCGTGTATCGCCATAGCAGGCGTCGCTGAACCGTTGCGCCGGGAATCACTCGATCTGCAAGCGCCTTGATTTGTGGGAGTGTATCGGCCGGCGGTTGCACCTGAAGATCTAAGTTTGAGGCAGGGGCTAGATTGTTCCGGTTGCGCCATGTTAGGAACCGATGGGCAACTACACTTGCAATACTAAAGCTATGGTCGATAAGATTTGATTCACGATAAAGGCCAAGAATCGCCAGTGTGCCGCCCGGCCGCAAAATACGTTTCGCCTGCGTCAGCGACTGCTCAAGATCCATGTGATGAAGTGCCGCAAGGGCTGTCACCACATCATACCGGCCGGCCGCAAAAGAAGGGTCCAAAAAGCTGCTGGTAATCAGATTGATGTTCTCAAAAGGGGCGCACGTGCCTACTGCAATCGATACTGCCTTAGGGTCGATTTCAACCGCATCAACATGGCGTGCCTGATTGGCCAAACGGGTGGCAAAGTCGCCACTGCCTGAACCCACATCTAGGGCGGTGTCGAATTTGCTGGGTAGCTGGCTCAAAATCAGATCGTGAAAGTGACTGTTGTGATTCCAAAAGGTCATGGTTAGTTTGCGACGCAAATTTGAAAACCGTCTCATACTTAGCCATAGAAGTCAAAATGCTTCTTTGTTAAATGTTAAATTTGCCCGGTAATCGATGCAGTACAATCTGTATGTGATGCACCCAAGAAACTTCCCATTTAACGAGCGGCCGGAGACTGTTGCTTTTATGTGGCCGATAGCTAACCCTGTACCTGAGTATGGAGTTGTTCAGCCATATTTTATTGATGTTTCAACCGATCGACACGCGTTTGAAGTGGTGCAGGCAGAAATCGATTGGCATGTCACGAATGATCAATGGAACCTGCTCCAGAACGAACTTGTACCCGATTCAATGGTGTTTGTCAGGCACGGCAATGAATCGGCCGGGGTCGCTTGTGCATTGGTTCGAGCCGATGATTGGGTCGAGTTGGCTTGGGTTGCTGTTTCACCGAAGCACCGGGGTCAAGGGATCGGCAAACTCGTCTGTTCGGCCGTTGTCAGTCAGCTGCACGCATTGGGCTTGCACAATATTTTTGGGAGTACGCAGGACGGTCGGCTTGCAGCCTTGAAAATCTATCTCGATATCGGGTTTCACCCAGTATATCGGCCGCAGAAAGTTGAGCGTTGGCGCACAATCTGTCAAAAACTCGATAGACCCTTTACTCCGGCGGTGTGGGGCTGGCCAGCAAAATAACGGCCGAATTTGATCGTTTGATACCCCAATTAATAGCTTTAACTGATTCCTACTTATTTTCATGACTGTTTACATCTCAACCTCAACTAAACCACCCCATGCGTTTAAGCGATTAAAGTTTGATGCTATTCAACAGGATGAAAATTACAGCTTGCTTTTCAAGTCTAAAAGTGAGCAGAAGAGGATATTATGAAACAAACTTTTGCATTATTGGCACTCATTCTGCTGGCGTTGTTCGCCACAGCTTGTGGCGGTGAAACAACGTCAGCTGTGCCAAGTGTCGCGGACCTTTCCACATGTGAAACATCTGGCATCGCTGAACAATCGGCCGATGCTAATATCGAAGCTTTGCGTCAAGCGATGGTTACCTTCCGAAACTCGCTTTCTGACGAAATGCTGACCGAAGCAAACAACTGTCTCGATAGCGAACGTATGATTTTATGGCACAACACCCCTGCCAACGATGGAAACCGGGATGGCATCGTTTATGGTGATTTGTCAGACGAGCAGCTGGCTCTGTTTCAGGAGCTGTTGCAGGCATTTTTAAGCGATGATGGGTATCAAAAGGTTGATGAAATCACTTTCTTGTCAGAGGGGTTTGGCGCCACCCAAAACGAGGATCTATGGAGTCCAGACTTCTATTCGATTGACATGTTTGGTGACCCTGACAACACTGGATCATGGGGCTTCCAGCTCGATGGGCATCACGCGGCCGTTAACTTTTTAGTTCACGGTGACACCGTTTCAATCGTGCCAGCGTTCTTAGGTGCAGAGCCTGTTATCGGGACCCTTGACGGTGTTGACTTCGATATTTTTGCTGACGAACGGGATATGGGTCTGGCACTTTATGCGAATTTGACCGCCGATGAACTGACGGCCGCTGTATCTGATGGGGAAGCAACCTTGGTGGTTGGCCCCGCTGATCGGAACGGAGATCCTGACCCATACATTGGGGAATACGATTACTCTGGTTTTGAAACCGGCTTAAAATATTCAGATATGTCAGCAGCGACACAAGCCAGCGTCATTGAGCTAATGCAGGTGTATGTTTATAACTTAGAGACCCCATTCGCAGATGTTTGGTGGGAAGGTATCATGGAAAATATCGATGATACTTACTTTGTTTGGATCGGTGATGGTGATACATCTGCTAGCACATATCCCATCTTCTACTATCGTATTTACAATCCACATGTCTGGATTGAATACAATGTTGAAAGCAATGCAGGCCCTGGTGTTGACGCTGGTAATCATGGTCACAATATTACCCGTGTGCCATACACGGTGAATGGTGGAGATTATGGCATTTTCGCAAATGCGATTAACGGCAATGGGCCAAAAACCTTGCTTGAGCATTATGCTGGTGTAGATCATCATCTGCTCAGTGAAATTCAATTTGATTATGAGTTGGCTGAAACTACCCTGCCAGATCATGATGATGACCACGGCCATTCGCACAACGGTTAAGTAGAAATATCCAGCTTTGTATTCATACTTGGCTACAGGCATACTGGACTAAAGGATGGGTAGTTAGAAATAGCTACTCATCCAGCATTCCCTAGATCTGCCGAATGATAAACTCATTCATAACCTATGAAACAATTGATCTTAGCCATTGATGACAATCGAAACGCAATAAAGCTCCTGACAGATTATCTTTCTGATCAGGAATTTAACGTTATCTCTGCCAAAAACGGTCGAGAAGCCTTGACCACACTGGAAACTGATTCGCCCGATTTGATTTTGTTAGACATTATGATGCCATTAATGGACGGGTATCAGTTTATTAGTCGGGTGCGGCGCACGAGCAATGTCCCGATCATTATGCTGACCGCTAAGCGAGCTGAGAGTGATGTGGTACGCGGTTTTGAGTTAGGCGCAGACGATTACATGACCAAACCATTTGGGATGCGTGAGCTGTTGATGCGTATTCGTGCGGTGTTGCGTCGTAGCCCACACTCAGTAGGTACTGACCTGAATCAAGTGGTTGGAGATTTAGAACTCGAAAAACAGCATCTGATCGTTAAGGTAAAAGGGGTGGGGCTAATTTTGACCCCGGCCGAATTTTGCGTGTTAGAAAAGTTGGCGCAATCAGCCGAAGTTCCCGTTCACCGTGCAACCCTATCTACCCACTTAATCCAGCATAACTTCTCCGGTTCTGAAAACACCCTTAAAACCCACATTCGCAATTTGCGCCAAAAACTTGAACCTGATCCAGCTGACCCCATGTACATCGAAACCGTATTTGGTGTTGGCTATCGTCTAAAAATCAATCATGAATTCGCTACGTAGCAAACTTGTTTTATCCTACCTCGCTATTGCACTTCTCACGGCTGCACTTATTTTTGCTCTGACATTTTTTACCTCAGACCAGCGACTGAAATCTTTGGTGTTAGAGCAAGAGTTAAGCGCAATGCACAACGAGGTGTTGAGTTGGTATGAAATAGAAGGGGATTGGGACGGGTTTCATCAATACTTTATGGCACTTCACCCGCCACCACCTTCAGTTGTAAGGGGGAATGAGGCTAATCGTGAAGGAGGAATTAGAGGCAGCCGCGGGAATCATGGGATAGTTGATGCCGATAAACGGCTTTTGAATAAATATCTAAACTTTGAGGCCGGTGATGTTATTCCAGAAGCCTTAATGCTGAATGCAATCCCTGTTGTGGTAAACAGTGAAACAGTTGCTTGGATTGTGCCAGATGATGCGACAGGCATTAGTTTGCAAGCGGAACAGCAGGTGTTTTTAGAAAATACAATTTGGGTGGTTCTGATTGCCAGCTTGATCGCTGTTTCGGTTGCGATTGCGGTCGGTTTTGGGCTGGCAAACGTCCTACTCCGGCCGATTGGTGCACTAACTCAAGCATCTGAGTTAATGGCGCAGGGAGAGCTTGAGCAGGAGATTACGATTGCGGCTCCGGATGAGTTGGGGCAGTTGGCAGAAAGTTTTACCAATATGAGCCGGGAAGTTGCACTGGCTCATCAGCGTCGGCGGCAGCTTACTGCAGACATTGCACACGACCTTAGCACGCCATTGCACATCGCGTCTGGCTATGTTGAAACAATTCTTGCCGGAGACTTGGCACCCACGCCAGAGCGGCTGACGATTGTGGCAACGGAGCTAAACCATTTACGCCGTCTAATCGAAGATCTCGATCTGCTGGCGTTGACTGATAACAAAACACTTTCGCTTCAGCTTGAGCCTGTCTCGCTAACGGCCGTTATGCCACACGTGGTGACTTCATTTCAATCGTTAGCCCTTGCAAACGAAATAGAATTGAGCCTGTCTCCTTTACCTGATCAATTGCCCAAGGTGATCGCTGATCGGGCACGACTTATTCAAGTGTTGGGTAACATTTTAAATAACGCTATGCGCTTTACCCCATCGGGCGGCAAGATCGATATCTCGACTTGGCAAGAGAATGGCGGTGTTCGATTGAGGGTGCGTGACAGTGGTATCGGTATTGCGGCCGCTGATTTGCCGTTTGTGTTTGATCGGTTTTATCAGGGAGATCGTGCACGGGGGCAGTCTGGGAAAATGGGGTTAGGGCTGGCGATTTCAAAGGGGTTGATCGAGGCGATGGGGGGCGAAATTTCGGCCGATTCTAAAGGGGTCAACCAAGGGACTCTAATTGATATTTTACTGCATGGCTAGAGCCCATAATAGACCTGCTAGCTGTGTGACACGCAGTCTAAAATCAGACCCTTACTGGCTAGATGGCCCGACATATCCGGCCGTGCCAAATTCAAATTCTAGCTCTTTTGCTAATCCTGGTAGTAAAGGTTCCAGATTTTTTCCGGGACACAAAGTTTCACCAGGTTGAAAATCGTTATGCCCGGCAAGATGGGTAACTTGATAGCTACGTTTTAAAAATTGGTTTAATTCCATTAGGCTGTTGAGCTGTGCATCTGTTGGTTCAATTTCTTCAAAATTGCCCAACAGCACAATACCAATAGCCCCAGTGTTAAATCCGCCTGTATGTGCCCCTCGCACATTGATCGGCCGACCTTCGTAGATTGTGCCATTCTCATCAATTAAGTAGTGGTAGCCAACATCCGCATATCCCTTGTTTTCTTGATGGAGAAGTTGAATTTCTAAGGGGCCATCACTTAACGGTAGGGCAGAATGATGAACCACAATCGTATTCAAGACTTCCGGCAATGGTGTGTCGTATTCAAACCAACCGGCCGGGTTTCGAATCGCATCATAACCACCTTCTGGTGAGCCCTGAATATTTGGTTCAGCGGCTCCCCATTCAGCCCGGGAAATAATCTCTGGTGGATTTGAGAAAGAGACGGGTTGGTTCAAATCTGATTGTGTACTGCATCCCATAAGCAGGAAAGAAAACAGCATCATTGCTAGAAAATGTCTTTTAGTGAGGGTGCATAACATGCTTTTAAGCCTCTAATTTCATCTGCAATGGTGCCGATAGTTAGACCACAATAAACAGTTAGCCTCTTACCTAACTTCAACCGTTACATTTAAATTGTTGTATCCCGAATCAGCTTCCCAAGTTCCAAGGTTAGCAAGACGAATACTGTATAACGGATTGTCTCTGAGTGTGGGGGCGGGGTCAGGCAGATTTAACAAAAGCTCATAGTCGCCTGTCGGAAAATCGGCCGGTAAATTGGCTGAGAGCTTGAGTGGAATAATTTCATAAGTTGGGAACCAATAGCGGGGGTCCATATAAGTTTTAAAAGTTACTGTGTCACCGCTTGTTTTGTGTCTCAAAATGAGCTCGAAATCGCGTTGATTATAAGGTGAAGCAAAGCCATCATTGCGTAACTGAACTTCAAACGAAAACTGCTCTCCTCTATTAACTTGCTTAGGGAATACGCCCTCGGTCAGCACAAATCGATAGCCCAGCCGTTCAGCGATTTTGTCATAGCATCCCTCAGTTTTCCACAGTTCAATCACACCATTCGAAATGCTGTTGAGCGCGCTCCAACGCATCCGCTCAAGCTCTTTTATGGCGTTGTCGCAGCCGGTATATGGTTCTGCACGCTCATCAGAGTTGCACGTTTCACCCCCCATTGGCAGATACAAATTGTCAGCACTTAAGTAGTCTTTAATCGCTTCGATGTCTGCATCTGTTTCATATGGCATATAAGTGCCGAAATCTGTTTTTGATGCCAGAAAACAATCGTTCATGCTCCCCATGCGCGATTTTTCACTGCCGTTATGCGGCTCGTTCATGTTTAGTGGATCCGGCCCGTAAAGCTGTTGTTTAAACGGTGGATAGCGCATGGTGACAGCGCGACTACGAGGCAGTACATCGAGCATCTTTGATACAATTACGCGTGCATTATCAGTAATTCTGCGGCCGTTTTCGTCATCGATTACATGACCACTCGAAGAACTATGCCACTCTCCCCAAGCCCCTACCAACCCTAAATTCATATACGCGATCACATCACTGTTCTTTTCAAAAATCGGTTTTAGCTGATCCAAATGCTCCAAGATTTGGTCTACCTCCGCATCTTTTGCTTCTGGATAGGTGTCATTGTTTGGATAGTTATAAGTAAATCGAGGGATGATTTTGATTCCATTTTCGCGGGCTGCACCAAAATTACGATCGATAACGTCTAACGTCTCGGCATCGATTGGGCCGTCAATAAACTCGTCTATCACAAAGTAGAGCCGGATAATTGAAAACCCCCTGTCTCTCATTTCGCTCATGTCGAGGACAAACTTGAGATCATCGGTCCACAACACGGCCGTTTGGTCAAAAAAGCCCCGTTCCGGATTTAAAATCGGAGAGACATCTTCTTCGTACGTAACTATTTGTTCGTTTCGTGGGCCTGTGATTATTGGCAGATAGGTGGCATGGCTGTCTTCTGGCCTCTGATTGGCTAACGATTGAGGTGTGGGGAGTGCAAGCAGGCTTAGGATAAAAATAGCAGCAAGGGGAAGCGGCGAGAAGAAGGTGTTCGTAAAATATTTGGGCATGAATGAAATCTCGATGTGATTGTCTTGATAGTTAAATGTCTACCAAGTGTACCCAAATAGTTCAACTTTCTTTGGCCATTATGCTAAGCGGGCGAAATAAGCGGTTGTCCGGTTACTATTGTAGGTTCTATGGTTTGTTGCCCTCGATTTCTCGGCCGCTTAGCAAATATTTTTTTAGTTTAAACATGAATTTGAGTGTGTACGTTTTCTCGTTCTTTCTCAATCGATTCTTTATCGAACTTAAAGTACGAGCGAGGCGGTAAAATGCCCCACGTATTGGACGAATATGGATTGTCCGGATGAACCACCGGCTCATGGTCAGCTTCAAGCTGCTGCATGTCGGTGCATAGCTCGATAAACATATCCTCTTCTTCCATGCGCCAATAAACGGCTAAGTTTTGCGCCATTCCGTGGCGTAGAGGTCCCCAAGTCACATATTTGCCATGTTTGCTGATGTGGTCAAGCGTTTGTCGAATCTCACCAAAATCGACGTAGCTGTAAGCCATGTGGTGAATATGCTTTTGCCCTGTATCTAAAAAGGCGATGACATGGTGCTGGCCGTTGATGTGGAGCCAAAACGCCTCATCCCCAATCCAGTCGGTGAGCTGGAACCCAAGCACTTCGGTGTACCACTTGAATGCCCCCTGAATGTCATCGGTGATGTAGTTGATATGATCAAACTTGCGTGGGTGAAAGCCACCCAGCGTTTTCGTTTCGATCATTATCGGCGGTCGGCGATCTTCTGGTGGCTGGCGCTCAATTAACACGATGCGGTTTCCATCAGAATCATTTAGCAACAACCCTTTTCCTCGTACCGGGACATCGATTTGTTTCGCTGACTCTCCACGGGTTTTTAAAACGTCTGATGCTTCGGTGAGTGAAAGCCCCGGAATCAGTTCATAGGCGACATAGTTTAGTTCAGCCTTTTGCCCTCCCCCGGCCGGTTTCAGCACCAAGCTGAAGTCTTCATGCATGCAGCGCATAATCGCACTGTCACCCGTTTTTTCCCCGTGCAAGCCCAATAAGAGCGCATAGCGCGCCATCGCTTCATCTACATCGTCTACCCATAGAGCATAATGGTGTAGGTTCATGCAAAGTTGGTTGTCTTTCATAGTTGTCAATTCTCAGCTGTCAGTCGTTAGCTTGTAGCCGGTTATTAAGTAAATTTAGTTGCGAACGGAAAATCAGAGTTGAGTCGCTCTAATTCTGTTTGGCAAAAATTGTCGATCGCTTGCTGTTGGACCGCTGTCAACGCCTCTTGTGCCTCGCCCGGCTTGCCACTCCGCACCATCGTGATGTGCCCTTGTTGGGCATAATCAGGCGGGGTGGGGGGCGAAAATTTATGATTGTTCGTCTTCATGCTGGTATAGCTGGCTTTATCAGCCACTTTGTTAAATTGTTCGGCCGTTAAGTCTACACCCAAAAACCTAGCCACTTGTGCGATGGCACCTTTTAAATCCTGCTTCATTTCTGCAAAAAACAGGATCAAAACATTTGTCTGTTGGCGCAGTTTCCACCAGCTCGCCGTGTGATCGGCCCAGCCAGCGTATACAAAGCGTTTGGCTAAAAAGCCGTTGACAAACCCACTTAACGGCACTCTGTCCCCTACCATTTTTTCAATAAAGCTGTTTTCAAAATGATAAGATGAGACAAGCGCATCTTTCGGGTCACGTACGACGACAATGTACTTGGAGTCATTAGTAATTGGCACATACTCGGCCGCCAAGTGTGACTTGATCACCCGCAATCCAGTCGGTGATTTGTCCGCCATGTGGGTGTCACTTAGTTGGGCGATGTCTGTCTTAATCGTCGCGTCGGGCCAAGGGATGGCACTATTCACATGCTCAAATTCAGCTTCACCGTACCATGCAATTTCCTGCGCGATATTCATCATCCAGTTGGTGCCGCTTTTGGGCCACGTCGAGACGATGATGTCCGCTTTTGTCGGAGTATATTCGGCAAAAGCGGCTTGACGAAATTCGGCCGAATTAATGAGCTCCCCTTCACTTTCAAGCAGATCAATATACAAGCCATCAGCCAACTTTTGACGCACGCTGTCCATGTATGCTTGCCGTTCAGGAGTAATAGCCATCAGCTTATTGGTAGTCTTTGTACCGTTCGGCCGCTTCATCTTCTGGCATCGTTAGCGCTACATGCAGGGTTGAAGCTGATACCTCTGGCTGATAGCCGATCTTGTACGGTTCAATTGCACTTTCAACGATGTGATTACGTAATTTGCCGATCCCCGATACTTCAACTTCAACCACGTCACCCGGTTCAACCGGCCGCGAGTTTGCCGGAGTCCCGGTTAAAATCAGGTCTCCAGGCAACAGGGTGATATGGCGAGCCAAGTCAGCTATTTGATAGGCAATCGAATAAATTAGATCGTCACCCGTGACCGCCTCTTGCACCACTTCGCCGTTGACGTACGTTTTGAGGGTCAGATTCTTTTGATCGATGTCGGCCGTATCCACCAAGAACGGCCCAATCGGACAGTAGCCGTCTAGCCCTTTGACACGTGTCATCGCCCCGCGGTCTAAGTGACGCAAGTCGTGCAGGCCAAAGTCATTAGCTATGGTGAATCCCTTTACATAGTCAAGAGCTTCTGCTTCTGTGACATGCTTACATTTTTTGCCGATGACAACCGCAATCTCACCTTCGTAGTTGAGAAACTTCGTCCCTTTCGGCCGTTCGACGTTTGCCCCATGATGCGAAATCGCCGTCGAAGGCATCATAAAAAAGTGAGGCTCCATCGGAATGTTGGTCATCTTGTACTCAACGCATCGGCTCATGTATGCCAGATGGGGGGCCAAAATCTTGCTAGGGTTGGTTACTGGCAAATAGCTCGCCTCGTCGACGTGAACCGTATCACCGTTTGGGAATTTAATTTGATCCCCTTCTACCACGCCCCAGGTGGGGGTATTGTTATGCAAAATGTGTGCATGCTTCATTTTTTAGTTCTCAGTGGTCAGCTACCAGTCATCAGTTTTTCGGCCTTCTAGCTGTTAACTGAAAGCGAAGTGAACTGATGACTGACAACTACTTATCGTGCTGTGCAATTACCGATCCACCGTTGACGCTGTAGCCAAACGAGAACCGGTATCCTTTAATCATTTCAATCGGCGCGATCGCCTGTAAATCTTCCAGCGTGTCTGGATAATATTTGAGTTCGGCCGGACCTTCCCAAATCGCCGTTGCTGACCGGTCGTAGCTTTCCGCTTTTACCAGTTCAAACACATCTGGGATGAGGCCGCTGTAAGCTGGAAAATGGCGGCTGTTGTACATCGGTGGATCGTTAACCGTTGGCCCTGTTTCAGACACTTTCTCCAGTTCAACCGTGGCCCGTGCGATCGCCCGACCGTTGGCACTGCACGTTGCGCCAAACTTCGATCCGGCCGCCATTGGTACGGCGCATTTACCCACTGCAAACGAGCGAGTCATGTGGATTTCGCCCAGCTTTTTAGGGAATCCTTGAATGTAGCCACGGTACATCGCAAAGTCTTTATCGACCCAGATATACACACAGCGAGATGCCGGTTGGCCGTTGTACTTACAGCCAACAACGATCAGCATTTCTTTGTATTGCGATTGGGCCGGATCCCATAATTCGTTCATGTCGCCGCTGGCGCTCTGCCATTCAGCAAACAATACCGCCACAGCGCCTGGGTCATCGGCCGGGGTTAGTTCTGGCGGCAGTAGTGCAATTACATTGTCCGGATTAGCCCGGTATTCGATCAGCGTAAAGTCGGCCGAATAGTGCCACGGTGGCGGGGGAACGAGCCCAGCTCGGCCGTCTGGGGTTAGGGGGAATGTATATCCTTGAATAGTCATTTTGAGTTTTTACCTACCGAAACGTCCCTTTGCGGGTTGAAACATTTTTAATATCACTGAAAAAATCAAAGCTCCAGATGCCACCTTCACGGCCGATACCAGAGTTTTTCGTCCCGCCAAATGGTTGGTCTAGGTCACGTACGTAAAAGCAGTTGACCCACACAAGTCCGGCTGAAACTCCGGTTGATACACGCTCTGCACGTGCTTCATTTTGCGTGAAAATAATCGCTGCTAACCCATATTCAGTGCTGTTGGCTTTGGAAATTGCTTCCGCTTCATCTTTAAAGGTATCGAAGACCAAAACTGGGCCAAACACCTCATCGGTCCACATTTGCGAGCTGTTGTCTACATCTTTAAATAAAGTGGGTTCGTAGAAAAGCCCGCCCTTTTCATGCGGTTTGCCACCATATACCAGAGTTGCTCCATCTGCGACAGCCTGCTGCACCATCCCATCTACTTTGGCAAAATGCTCTGGGTGGATGAGTGGTCCCACGTCCGTCTCGTAATCCATTGGAGTGTCTACTTTCAAAGTTGCGGCCCGTTCTACCATCCGTTCCAGCATTTCATCCGCGATTGATTCTTGCACCAAAATGCGAGTCCCCGCCAAACAGACTTGACCACAGTTGTCATACTGCTCAACCATGTTTTCTAGCGCCAAATCTTTGTCCGCATCTTCAAACACGATGAGGGGTGATTTGCCGCCCAGTTCAAAACTGCACGGGGTTAAATTTTTAGCTGCATTGGCTCCAATAATGCGGGCTGTTTCTGGGGAGCCGGTAAACGAAATACGAGCTACGTCTGGGTTCTTGACCAATGCGTCACCTACGACTTCGCCGTACCCTTGAACAACATTAAACACGCCAGGGGGTAATCCCGCTTCATGGGCAAAATCGGCTAAAAGCGATGAAGTCAGCGGAGTCCATTCGGCCGGTTTGAGAACAACCGTGTTACCGGCCGCCAGCGCAGGGCCAACTTTCCAGGTGCCCAACATAAACGGCGCATTGAATGGGGCGATAACAACCGCCACGCCGGACGGATTATACACAACTTGATGCTTTGCATTATGGCGGGCCGTTTCCCACTCAACCGCATGTTCGGGTAAGCGATCAACCGCATATTTGGCGAACCATTCGATATTGTGGCCCCCTCGTTTCATTACCCGCAACAGGCTCGCTTCATATAGGGAGCCGTTGTCGTTTGTCTCAACTTTCGCCAGGGCGTCTACGTTGTTTTCAATGATGTGGCCCAGCTTTTCTAAGTAAGGCAAACGGCCTTCAGGGCCAAGTGCGGCCCAAGCCGGAAACGCAGCTTTGGCGGCCGCAATCGCCATATCAGCTTCTTTTTGCCCACCGGCCGAGACTAAGCCTAATTCACGGCCGTCAATCGGGCTAAAGTCCATCATCTTTTCAGTTGATGAAACACGTTTACCACCAATATAGTGGTCGGGTGAAATTTTGAATTCGTCGATTTGTATCATGTTATTTTGTGTGTCGGCTTGAAATAGCCGGCTGGCAATTAAACCCAGTCAACTTTAATCGGTAGATGCTTAATACCGGTGATAAAGTTTGAGCGGAGCAAGTCGATAGGACCGTTTGATTCAACATGCTTCATTCTTGGGATAAGCTCTTCGAATAAGACTTTTATCTCCCAACGAGCCAGATGCTCTCCCAAGCACTTGTGAGGTGTTTTGAGTCCGAAAGCTAAGTGTTCATTCGGGGTACGGGTAATATCAAATTTGAATGGATCTTTGAACTGGCGTTCATCGTAATCGCCTGAGATAAACCAGAGGACCGCTCGATCACCCGCTTTTAGCGTTTTGCCACCCATTTCGTAATCTTGGGTTAGCGTGCGGCGAAAGTGCATCGTGACTGTTCCCCAACGGAGGATTTCTTCAACCGCACTATCGATCAATTCCGGCCGTGCGCGAAGAAGCTCAAGCTGGTCTGGATTGTCGAGTAGGGCTTGCATCCCGGCCGCCATCGTGTAGCGGGTTGTGTCATTTCCGGCCGCCACGAGAAGCGTAAAAAAGTTTTTAAAATCAAGGTCCGACAGTACTTCCCCATCTCGATTCGGCTTGAGCAAATCAGAGGTGACATCATGCATCGGGCACGCACTTTTTTCGGCCGCCATTTTCCCCGCAAAGTCAAACAATTTTAGGCTGACCGGGCTGCGGAATGGGAGCAACCGAAATTCTTCCGTATCGACTTGATCGACGACGAATTCAGTGAATTCCGGATCACTATTGCCGATAAGGGCATCACCGGCCGCGACGAGCCACGGGCCGTCTTTATCCGGAATTCCCAGCAGTTTTCCCAACATGCGCATCGGCAATTGGCGCGCGATATCGAGCGTGAAGTCAAACTCATCTTTAGCCATCGCCTCTTCTATGACGGTGACCGCCATCTTGCGCAGATCAGGTTCGTAGTTTTTCATCTCTTTGCGATGGAACGGGTTGCTGACCATGCGCCGATAGTTTGTGTGCAACGGCGGATCAAGCTCCATCATCGTGGTCCGTGCGATGAGTTCATCTTCAGCCATATCTTCGATACGAATCCCTTTCGCACTCGAGAATATTTTCGGTTGGCGACTCGCCTCGATGATGTCAGCATAGCGGGTGATCGACCAGAATCCAGCTCCTTCTTGGCCGCCGTCGTCCTCGTGAGGCTGCTCGCGTGTCCAACTGACCGGATCGTTGTCACGCAAGTCTTTGAAGACGTCATGTGGTACACCGCTGGTATAGACGTCTGGATCGATAATGGGGGAGAGTTTCATCATGGATAGATTCATCCGTAGGGGGCGACGGGGTCGGGAAGTAACTTCTCTCTTCGGAGCCATGGTGGTTCCGACCCCGCCGACCCCTACACGAGGTTATAAGAACTGCAAATAGTGGTCATATTCCCACTGAGTAATTTCTTCGTTTTTGCTTTCCCAATCAGGGACCGCTTCTGTGTATTTGTCCCATTCAAAGCGTTTAACTGCGACAAACTGCTCAACCGCCTCGGGACTGAACGCTTCACCGAATTCTTTGTCTGCTTCGGCCGCGTCACACGCTTCACCAAGCGTATTTGGCACATGGCGATCGGTCGATTGGCTTTCGAGGCAGTCTAGCTCTTCATAGGCGGGGAGTTCGTAATTGTTGAGGACACCTAAGCGTGAGGCTTGTAACACAGCTGCGGCCGCAAAGTAAGGGCTGCACGCGCCGTCTGGCATCCGGTTTTCGATGCGTGTCCCTTTGCCACGAGCGTGTGGAATGCGGACCGTAACCCCTCTGTGGTCATAGCCCCAGTTGGCCCAATATCCGGCCAATTGAGCCGGTTGAAGCCGCTTGTACGCATTCACTGTGGAGGCACAGAATAAGGACATCGCTTCCATCTTTTCGATTTGCCCAGAAATACACTGTTTGGCTAGATCAGAAATACCGTCTTCTTTTGATTCGTCCAGGAATGCATTTTTTCCATCTTTTTCGAGCGACATGTTGACGTGGAAGCCTGCGCCACCTCGATCTCCAAATGGTTTACCCAAGAAAGTGAGGCGCAATCCATGTTTAAATGCAATCTCGCGCATCATCAATTTGAGGTAGAAAATGTTATCGACGGCCGTCAGCGCGTCTGCATGCTCCAGTGTGACTTCCCACGAGGGGCTGTCGTATTCGGTGTTGATGGCTTCAATCGGCAGGCCGACGTTATGTGCCGTTTCCATGATCTCATCAAACAAACCAATTGGGTCGGAAAATGGGCCGGTTCCATAAACGTGTGCACCTGGGGTGTCCCATTCAACCCAGCCGCCTTCTTCCGCTGGCTGTAAGACAAAAGATTCTGTTTCTAGACCCAAACGAACGTCATATCCCATCGCTTTCCAGTCTGCAATCGCTTTTTTTAGCACGTTTCGTGGCGCCGCTTTGATCGGTTCCCCATGGAAAGAGACATCGCCGACTACCATGTCGGTATTTAGCTGCCATGACGGCCGAATATCGTCCATTGAGTAGGTTAAATCCAAGTCTGGCAAGCCGTCTAAGAGTCGAGAAACGGCCGTTGGATACATATCTTTGTCATAGGTTAGGGCAAAGTTTGTGATGCAAAAGCTGGCGCCATTGGCGGCTAAATGAGAAGGGATGTATTTCCCTCTGGCGATGCTTAAATGATCGGGGAACATCGCCCGTAATCGTCTGTATTCACTCATGTTTTTCCTCTTTTAAAACGAGATTGATTTTTAAAAGCCAAAAGTAATTCGAAGTCGAACTACTTTGGTTATACAAAATAAACCTGAAACTGTCAAACTAGTTAGAGGTCTAATCTTATTAGGTAAAACTTTACCGGATTTTTTTGTTTATGAGTAGCTTTCGAAGCAAGAAAGCGAGTGTCTCTGCCTCATCCGTCGTAAGTCCCTCAACAAACGATTTTTCGCCTGCATTGAATTTAGGGAAAACCTCTTCGATCAATGTCCGGCCGCTCTTCGTAATTTCGACTTGGATCGATCGGCCGTCTCCATTTTTTCCCATATGCATCCGCTTGACCCACCCCTTTTTTTCAAGTCCATTGACCGTGCTTGAGATCGTTGAGCGCGCAACTGATTGAGAAGCAGCAATGGCCGACATCTCAATAGGTCCCCAAATCCAAACGATAAAAAGAGTAGAAAAGCTGCTGAATGTTAGGTTGTAGTCCCGTAAAATCTGTTGCTCCATGTCATTTCTGAACGCTTGGCTGGCACGCCAAATGTTTGACATAACTGCCAAAGCTAGCGCATCGATGGGTAGACCGGAGACACGCTCCATGATGTCATGTTCTTCGTTGATTAATGTTTCAGAAACTCGCATGGAGTAATTCTAACATAGTCATAGCCCCCCCCGGTTTTTAAATGTAAAAAGTTAACAAAACCTCGTATTGATCGAGTTGATAGGATGAGACGTTGATCAGTAGGTTTCATCCTATCAACTGTCAAAT